>DATMZL010000618.1:0-2127 GCA_035607075.1 Polyangia bacterium | reverse complement strand
GGGCGAACCTACGAAGAGATCGAGGCGAGGGGGAAGCCGTGACCTGCACCGTCGTCGGAACCAACCTCGTGCTGTTCGTCGCCGGGATCCTCGTCGGCTGGATCGTAACCTTGCTGTTCATCTGGAAAGGAAGACGCGCATGAACGAGTTAATCGCAATGGCGCTGTTCGTCGGTGGCGTCGGAATCGGAACTTACCTCGGCTGGTTCGTGATGAGTAAGAAGATCCGGCCGCTGCTCGATCACATTCGCAACCTCGAGGCGGCGAACCTGACGTTGGCGACGGCGTCCGAGGACGCGGTGAAGCAGGTGCTGAGCGGTCGTCGCACTCCCCGGATAACGGACGACGTGTTTGACCTCACGCAGCCGAACGCGAAGTGGTTCGACGTCGCGGGGCGCGGGCGCGTGTATGCGACGACGTTCCCGGTGGAGACGGACGGCAAGCTCTCGCTCGTCGGGCGACTCGCGATCGTCGACGGACGGTTGTTCGAGATTCGCGGGATCGACGCCTACGCGACGACGCGCCACCGCGTGGGCGAGTCGGCGGGGTTCCTGCTCGTCCCGGCGCGAATCAACCGCGTGCCGATCGCGAAGAAGCGGGTGAGGCGGTGAGCCGCAACGACATGCTCTTCTACCTCGGATTCCTCGCAGCATCGGCCGGACTGCTGTACGGCGACGGCGTCGCGCTCGCGCTGGGAATCTGCGTGATGCTCATCGCGGCGGTGAGGGCGCAGCGGTGAGCACCATCACCGGCGTGCGCTGCCCGCGCCTGAAGATCGTCTGCACGGCGTCGAACTGCCTCCGCTACCCGTGCCCGCGCGTGGAGGCGCGGTTCGACGGGACGAGCTGCCCGCGCTGCGGCGCGAAGACCCGCGTCGACGCGACGCTGACGAGCTGCGTGCGCTGCAACTGGAGCCGATATGAGCCCCGGTAAGCTGACCCGCGACGCGATCGTTCACGCGTGGACGCCGTCCGAACCGGGCGCGACGTTGCGCGCGACGGGTGTTCGGTACTTCGCGTCGCGCTGCGGACTGGTCGAGGCGCAGGCGACGATCCACTTCTTCTACGTTCACGCGACCTGCTGCCCCGCGTGCTTCCCACCCCGTAAACCTCAGAGGAGCCTATCGTGAAGCGTCAGTGCGGCACCTGCATCTTCTATATCAAGAACCCGCTGCGTCCCGGGATCGGCGACTGCCGGTTCAACCCGCCGCAGATCGTCGTCATCACCATCGACAAGATGGGGACGCGGTCGCCGCAGGCGCTCATCCCGACGACCGCCGAGCACTCGTTCTGCTCGCAGCACATGTCAACGGAGGAGTACGCACGGGTCGAGGCGGCGAACGCGATCGCGATGGCGAGCGCGAGCGGGCAGACGGGAGCGGCGCAGTCGTGAGTAAGCGGTTCGCCAACCTCAACCTGACCGCGACGCAGACCGAGCTGCTGCAGCACCTCGCGGACGGCGGCACCACGCGGACGTTTCGCACCGCGCGGGATCACCCCTACTCGGGGCTCGGGCAGCTCGAGACGGCGCGGCTGAAGCTCGGGGCGAAGACTGCCTATCACGCGGTCGCGCTGGCACTGCGAAGGAAGTTGATCTTGTAGTTCAACCTAAGGAGAGTGCATATGAGCAGCATCGAAGAAGTCAGCGGTAAGTTGGACCAGGTTCTCGTGAGCATCACCGATCTCAAGAAGGCGCTCGAGGCGAGCGGAGCAACTTCGGTGATCGTGAACGGCGGCGCGACGGGTGTGACGCCCGCGTACGAGCTGCCCGCGCTCGCGGTGGGCGACGTGACGGTGGATGAGTCGTTCGTCAACCGCGACGGCTCCGTGTGGGTGTGGTCGACCGGGTTCTCCCCGGGCGGCTCTGCGCCGAGCGAGCGCGCGCCGGTGCAGAAGTACTACGGGTATGTTTCCGAGGTGAAGTGCCCGGAGTTCTTCGAGCAGGCGCGGCGATCGCTCGGGGCGTCGACCGTCGCCTATCGCGAGTTCCTGCAAGAGGTGCACGACCACCCCTACGGCATCTGGTCGTCGAATCCCGGGCTCGACGCGACGCTCAACGGCAACAACGTGCTGTGGGGATTCCGCGTTCACCGCGTCCGCGACTGGCCGCAGTGACGTGAGCGCGATCC
>DATMZL010000574.1:0-3065 GCA_035607075.1 Polyangia bacterium | reverse complement strand
CAACATCGTCGCAGCGACGCCGCCGATGAACGCGCGCCGGAACGTCACGCGTCGCGCGGGAAGCACCATGTAGAGCGCGGTCAGCATCAGCGCTGAGCCGGCCATCCCGAGGACGTAAAGGAGGGTGCGAGAGAGCCGAGCGAGAGACCATGCGTGGCCGAGCAGGTAGAAGGAGCTCTGTCCGAGCCCCTCGAGCGCCCCGGTTATGAGCGTCACCAACAGCAGCCCCGCCCCGAGCGCCAACATGAAGACATAAGGAATGATGGCCGACAGCAGAGGGTGCCTCGGCCTCGGCGCGCGATGGTGGAAGATCATCGCCATGGCGTTCTCCAGGATCGAAAACGCCATCGCGCTGAAGAACAACAGCGCCGCGATACCGATGCTGCCAACCAGATGGCGGTGTTTGAGGAAAGCGGCGACCTGTTCCGTGATCGCGGGCGCCTGCCCGGGCACCAGGAACTCCAGGTTCAGCGTCACCGTGTGGATGAGCAGGCGCTCGTCGACGAAGTGCGAGAGCACCACCAGAAGCAACGCGAACAACGGAACCAGCGAGAGCAGCGTGTTGTAAGCGACAGCCCCCGCCAGGAGCAGGCCGCGGTTACGCCGGAAGTCGATGACCAACTGGCGAGCGAAGACGAAGAACGAGCGCACCATGATTCGAACGCGAGCAACCGCCGGGCCAGGCTCATCTCTCGGCATCCACGGCACCGGCTCCGCGCAGAGCCGCAGGTTCTGCGCGGCCATCGACGACCGTCCCCTGCCCCGGTTCGGCTCGACAGGCACGATGCCGAAGAGGATGCGAGCTTCGCGCTCATCTCGACCGCGCTCGAACGCGCCGGGTTGACGCCGGCGCCAACGCACATCGAGGTGTACAGGAACGATCCGCGGCGGACTCGCCCCGCGGCGCTGGAAACGGTGCTCCTCCGCGAGCTCGCCGCCCACTAGGGCTGCGCTGCTGATCCGTTCAACCGACCGCGACGTGCCGATAGAACCAGCGCTTCACGATCTCGACCGCGCTCAGATACGTCGCGACCGTGGCGATCAAGATGGCGAAAAACAGACCGGGCGGCGCCACGAAGCCCAGCGCCCGCCCCAGCGGGGTGAACGGCAGCAGTAGCCCCGCCGCGACGACGGCCACCGACGTCAGCGCGAGCGCCCGGCTGGGCCGCCCGTCGAGCGGATTGCCGCGCGTCCGGATCACGAAGATCACCAGCACCTGCGTGGCCAGCGATTCGATGAACCATCCCGTATGGAACAGGGCTTCTCCTGCGCGCAACACGAAATACAGGAGAAAGAACGTCAGCGCGTCGAACAGTGAGCTGACCGGGCCGATCACGGTCATGAACCGGCGAATGAACCGGATGTCCCAGCGGTGCGGGCGCCGCACGAACTCGGCGTCGACCTCGTCCGTCGGGATCGCGATCTCGGACAGGTCGTACATGAAGTTGTTCACCAAAATCTGGATGGGCAGCATCGGCAGGAACGGAAGGAACATCGCCGCGCCCGCCATGCTGAACATGTTCCCGAAGTTCGAGCTGGTCCCCATCAGGATGTACTTGATGATGTTCCCCAGCGTCCGGCGCCCCTCCAGCACGCCGTCGCGGAGCACGCCCAGGTCGCGCTCCAGCAGGATGAGATCGGCGGCCTCGCGCGCGACGTCCACCGCGCCGTCGACGGAGATCCCGACGTCGGCCGCGTGCAAGGCGGGCGCGTCGTTGATGCCGTCGCCGAGAAATCCGACGACGCGTTTGCGCCGTTTGAACGCGAGCAGGATGCGGCTCTTCTGGGCGGGCGTGACCCGACAGAACAGCGTGGTCTGCTCGACGCGCGCGTCCAGCGCGTGGTCGTCCATCGCCTCGACGTCGGCACCGGTCAGCACGCCCGCGACCGCGAGGCCGAGCTGCCGGCAGACGTGCTCGGCGACCAACTCGTTGTCGCCCGTCAGCACCCGCACGGACACGCCCAGCTCGCCTAGGCTCCGGAGCGCGCCCCCCGCGCTCTCCTTGGGTGGGTCCTGAAACACGGCGTAGCCGAGGAAGACGAGGTCCGTTTCGTCGCCGCGCGCGACGCTCTCGCAGTCGGCCGGCTGGCGTTTCCAGGCGATCCCGAGGACGCGAAATCCGTCGCGCCCGAGCGCCTCGAAGCGGCCGCTAAGCGACTGCCTGGTCTCCTGGTCGAGCGGGTGCGGGTCGCCGGCCGCATCCTCGTAACGCGACGACAGCCGCAGGATGTCTTCGAACGCCCCCTTGACGATCAGGCACGGCGGCTCGCTGCCGCGGCAGGCCAGCACCGATACGCGACGCCGCTCGAAGTCGAACGGCACCTCGTCCAGCTTCTTCCACATACCGACGTCCAGAGCCTCGTTCAGGATCGCGTCGTCGAGCGGACTGCGCAGACCCGACTGCAGGTGGCTGTTGACGAACGCCATTTCGAACACGCGGCGGCTGGCGCCACCGCCGGCGTCGAGAACCTGTTCGATGCGGATGCGCGCCTCGGTCAGCGTGCCGGTCTTGTCTGTGCACAAGACGTCCATGCTCCCGAGGTCGTGGATGGCCGCCAGCCGCTTCACCAGCACCTTCCGGTGCGACATCCGGATCGCGCCGCGCGACAGCGTCACCGACACGACCATCGGCAACATCTCGGGCGCGAGACCGACGGCCAGCGCTACCGCGAACAAGAACGAGTCGAGCCATGGCCGCCCACGCAGGGCGTTCGCCCCGATCGCGAACAGAACCATGATCAGCGCCAGCTTCAGGATCAGGACGCCGAACGAACGCGTCCCCTGCTCGAACGCCGACGGTGGCGGCTCCCTCTCCAGCGACGCGCCGATCTGACCGAGCAGCGTGCGCCGCCCGGTCTCGACCACGATCGCGCGCGCGCTGCCGCTGACGATGGAGCTTCCCATCAATACCGCGTGCCGATCTTCGGTGGGCGCCGACTGGACGGTCGACGCCCCGTTGGCGTCCTTCTCGACGGGAAATGGCTCGCCGGTCAGCCGCGCCTGGTTCACGAACAGATCCCGCGCCTCCAGCAACTTCCCATCCGCGGGCACCAGGTCGCCCGCG
>DATMZL010000646.1:0-8701 GCA_035607075.1 Polyangia bacterium | reverse complement strand
CTGCCAGCGCTTCCGCCCGTGCCGCCGGTGCTCCCGGCGGCGCCTGTCGTGCCCGCCGCTCCGGTCGTGCCGGCCGAGCCCGTCGTACCGCCGACGCCGGCCGAGCCACCGACGCCCGTCGTGCCGCCGGTGCCGGCGGTCGCTCCCGCGGCGCCGCCGCTACCGCCGTGCCCGCCGCCGCCCGCGCCCCCGCGTCCCCCACCACCGGTACGCACGCCTCCATCCTCTGGCGTGACGCTGACGCTCCCGCATCCGACGGGCGACACCAACACGACCATTCCCGCGACGACGGTCGCGAGCGAGAGACATCCATGCAATCGAGTCATCGGGGTGGCCGCAGCATCCACCAGAAATCGCCGCTTGAACAGCGCTGCTCAGAGCTGCAGCGTGAGGGCGAGGCTGCCGGCGAAGAAAATGTCGCGGCTGAGCGACGGCGTGTCCTCGTCGGCGTCACGCACGTACACGAAGTGTGTGCCGCTGGCGTCGAGGCCGGCGCGCACGAGCAGGCGCGGCGGCCCCTTCACCAGCACGCGCCCGTAATCCATCCCGACGTCCCACCGCAGGTACTGCAGCACCCAGTCGGACGGCAGCTCGTCCTCCAGCGACAGGTCGTCGGTCAACGAGATCCACGCCAGGCCGAAGTGGAACCCGCCCCGCGCGTTGAATCCCTGGTCGCTGCCAAAACCGAAGCCCAGCGCGAGGCCCGCGCCGCCGAAGCGCGCGTCGAACAAGTAATCGTCCAGCGTGCGCCCGTCGACGTTGACCTGGTACGGTTTACGCTGGCGAACGACGTCGATGCCCCCGTACATCGACGGCAAGCCGTCCTGGCCGCCGATCTGCACCCCGACCACGAGGCTCTCGAAGCGCGAGGCCATGCGCAACGGACTGTCGGTGGGCGTGCACGCGACGGGGTCGGCGCTGGTGTCCGCGTCGCGCGCCACGATGCACACGGGTCGCGACGGTGTCGCGGTGGTCGCGTACGTACTGAGCTCGTAACGGATGATGGGCTCGGGCGCCCACGGGCCTCGCGCGTGCAGCAGCGGCAACCCGATCATCGCCAGTGCAGCCGCCGCGCCGATCCCGCTCGTTCCAGCCGCGGGCGCCGCCGCCGGCCCCGACCAGCCGACCCACGACGATCCGTCGGTCTCGAACGCCAGCTGATGCAGCGTGAACAGACCTTCGATTCCACCGCTGAGCTCGAGGCTGTACATGCGATAGGGCGCGGCGTTCACGTGGACCGAGGGGTTCTGTGCCGGCAGCCACGCCTGCATCCGACTTCTTAACGAAAGGTCCACGGTGGCGCGCCGCCCGAGCACCGTCAATCGCCGCGGCGTCGGGGTCGCGGCTGTCGGCGGATGACTGTCGGCGACTGTCTCCAACGGCTCCTCGATCTCGCTGTCTTCAGCATCGCGATCGTTCCGACTCACGCCGCTCGTCGACGGCGTCGGGGCCGTCTCCGACGTTGTGTCCGTGTCGCGTCTCTCGGGCAGCTCGTTCGCCAGGTGCTGGCCCACCGCCGACCGCACGCTCTCGGCCCGCGCCACCGACGGGAGCGTCAGCGTCACACCCACCGCGACCGCCGCGACGGTCGCACCCCGGGAAAACCCGCACGCACCTGCCATGCGCAATTGCTCCTCGGCGGGGGTGACCCGCCGACCGTACGCAACGTAAAGCGCGAGCCGCGACTGCGGCGCGATTCCGGCGCGGGTGTACGATGGCGGGACCATGTCGATGCCGCGCCTGTCGTCCGTTCTTCTGGTCGCCTTGTCGGCTTGCACCGTCGGCTACGCGCCGCCACCCTCCGCCCCCGCACGTCCCGGCGTCGGCGGCCATCCCGACATGACGGGCTGGCGCTTGATGGGCGACGGATGGGTCACCGGTCAGTTCGAACGTGAGATCGTCCGCGTCGGAAAATACGAAGGGCGATTCGCGCGCGTGATGCTCGTCGTTACCAACAGCAACCTCGACGTCGGCGACGTGGTGATCCAGTTCGGCAACGGCCAGCGCTGGTCGCCGGGGCTGCGGCATTCCTTCGCCGACGGATCGCGCAGCCGCTCGATCGATCTCCCGGGCCACGTCCGATTCATCCGCGGCGTCGAGCTGGTGCACGGCGGCGTGCCGCCTGGCACGCGCACGCACGTCGAGCTGTGGGGCCAATAAGAAAATTTGTGCGCCTGATGTGTCACCTCCCCGTCATGAGGGTGGAGGCGACACATGACACGCTCGAGAGCGACCCTTGCGTCAGCGATCTGCGCGGCAGCACTTGGATCCCCATCTTTGTTCCTCGGATGTGCGGCCGAGGAAGACACCGCCATTGCGGTGGCCGATTCGGAGATCGTCAATGGAACGCAGTCCGGCTCGTACCCGGAGATTGGAAGCGTCTCGGGCGCTGACAACTGCACGGGGACGCTGATCAACCAGTGGTGGGTCCTCACCGCCTCGCATTGCGTGAAATACGGATCGTACAACCCGAGCGGCTACAGCTATTCCTACGGAGACGCGAACGGGAACGCCACCGGTGCGGCGGTCAAGGCGGACAAGATCGTGAACCTCGGAAACACCTGTCAGTACGGCTCCTCGGCGTGCCAGAACCTGGCCAACGTGACGGTCTCGCCGGATCAGAAGGGCAACAACGACATCGCGCTTCTGCACCTCGTCTCGGCGCCGCCGGTGACGCGCTCGCTCGGCCCCATCGGCAACCTCGTGGAGTCAGGTCTCTCGCAGTCGCCGGCGGCGGGCCCGCCAGCCGGCATCAACGTGAGCACGTGGGGATACGGGTGCGGCAACTTCTGCGCGTCGCCGAAGAAGTACGCGAACTAATCGTACAAACTTCCTGACGCCAACGGCAAGATTCACCACCCGTTCGTCGTGCAACAGGGTGACTCGGGCGGGCCGGCGCTTTATGGCCGATCGATCTGGGGCGTCAATTCGATCACCTCCGGCGGCACCGATCCGATTGAGCAATACGGCTCGGTCACGAACTACTACACGCAGATGTGCCGCGCGATGAACAACTACCCGCACCGTCCCTGCCGGACCGGTGCGCCGCTGTCGTCGCTGGCGTCGTCGTGTCCGCCGGCCGCGACGCAGAGCTTCGGACCGTGGCCCCGGCGCAACATCGTCAGCCACATCTGCGAGGCCAACTACATGAACAACCCGCCGCTGGCCGCGAAGTGTTGCACGACCGGGTGGGATGCCGACTGCGTCGCGCTCGCGCAGCAATACATGACCGCGGCGGACTGGAACGCCTGCATCGCGCAGCGTGTTCGCGGCGACTGGGACGGCGACGGGCGCGCCGACTACGCGCTGACGACATCGGCCGGCACCGTTCACGTCAAACCCGCTTCGGGAGCGGCGGAGATCGTGAAGTACTCGCCGCGGCAGAACTCGATGCCGATCACGGCCGATACCAACGGCGATGGTAAGTCGGACGCGGCGTTCCTCAACTCGGGCGACTTCCAGTGGCAGATCGACCAGACAGCGGGCGATCGCCTCATCTTCACGTGGGGCTCCTCCGGTGACGCCCCGGTGGTCGCCGACTTCGACGGCGACGGGCGCGACGACCTGGCGGTGTACCGCAGCTCGACCGGCATCTGGCACATCCAGCCGGGCGATCTGTCGCTTCCCGCCCGTTCCGACGTCCAGTGGGGGGCGAGCAGCGACATCCCGGTCCCGGGTGACTACGACAACGATGGGCACGACGACATCGCCGTCTGGCGTCCGAGCGACGGCAACTGGTACGTCGTCCCGTCGTCGACGGGGTGGGGCACGACGTGGCAGCAGTGGGGCCAGAACGGAGACACCCCGGTGCCGGGCGACTACGACGGCGACGGCAAGACCGACGCGGCGATCTTCCGGCCGTCGACCTCGACCTGGTGGATCACGCGCAGCTCCGACGGCGGCTGGTACAACGTGGTCTTCGGCCGCAGCGGCGTGCGCTTCATGCCGCGCGACTACGACGGCGACGGGAAGACGGATCCCGCTTACTGGGATTCCAACGATACGTCTTGGCACGTGTGGTCGAGCGCCAGCAACAGCGAGATCGTGACGCCGTTCGGCATGTCGACCTGGACGACGTTCTAGATCAACTTCTGTTCATTGGGCGGCGAGCCGCGCGATGAACAGAGCGGCGCCCGCGGCGGCGATGGTTGCGCTCGCAACCTTGACGCCGCGGTCGCCGAACCACGCTGCGCGGCGCAGGGTCAGCACCACGGGCAGCGCGGCCAGCAGCACGGCGAGCTGACCGATCTCGACGCCGATGTTGAACGTGACGAGGGCGATTGGGATTTGGGCGCGAGGCAGGGCGATCTCGCGAAGCGCGGCGGCGAAGCCGAAGCCGTGGACGAGGCCGAACGGAAACGTGATCCGCCAGCGCTTGCGCGCGTCCGTGACAAAGAAATTCTCGACGCCGACGTAAGCGATGGACAGCGCGATCGCGGGCTCGACGAGGCGCGGGCTGGGAGCGAAGACCGACAGCGCGGCGAGCGCCAGCGTGATCGAGTGCGCGACCGTGAACGCCGTGACCACGCCGACGAGCGCGCGCAGCCGCCCGGCCACGAGGATCAGGCCGAGCAGGAAGAGCAGATGATCCCAGCCCGTCAGGATGTGCTCGACGCCCAGCTTCAGCATCGGCCCAGCGAGGGCGCCGCCACCGCCGCGCGACGAACGGGTCGCGTCGTCCAGCGTCCAGGTCGCGTGGGCGCGATCGAGGACTGTCACCGCGGGCGTGCCGGCGCGGAATACGCGGGCCATGTGACGGTGCCCGGGTGCCAGGCTCTCGAGCATCGGCATCGCCAGCGTGAGCCGACCCGGCGCCGCGGCGCAAGTGTAGCGCACCTGGAAGACCGCGCCGCCGTCCTCCTCCTGCACCCAGGCGCGGTCGATCGATCCCGGGCAGGCCTTGCCGTCGGCCCGCACGGTGATGCCGCCCGCGACCCTGCGCGCCAGCGCGTCCCGCCCCGTGTCCAGCTCGGTGGTGTCGATCAACCCGTCGTTGTTCGTGTCGATCGCTGGCAGCAAACGCGCCAGCTCGCGATTGGCCATCCCGAGGTCGCCGTAGAGGACGTTGCGATCGAGACGGTATTCACCGCTGGAGAAGCCGACCGTGTGCGCGTCGGCGCTGTGCTCGGCGACGAGGCCGGCG
Organism: Polyangia bacterium; assembly: GCA_035607075.1. Taxonomy (GTDB): domain Bacteria; phylum Myxococcota_A; class Polyangia; order Fen-1088; family Fen-1088; genus JADGRB01. The sequence goes on along the minus strand of DATMZL010000646.1, from coordinate 3,558 downwards.
AGCGTGGCCGCGCAGACGATCGCAGCGGCACCGAGCGCGCGGCCCGCGACGCCGGTCATCGTGCGATTACCGGCCGCGCCGGCGACGCGGCGATCGCGGCGCTGTCTCCCGGGCGCGGCGCATCCGTCAGCGTGCCCAGGAACGCCACGATCGCGTCGATGTCGTCGGCGGACAGCGGTGCGGGCGCGCCCTCGCGGCGGTTATAGACCGGCGAGTAGATGTTGACGTTCGCGCGGAATTTCGCCGGCACGTCGTCGAACACCTGTCCGGCCGGGTAGATGCGGCCGGGCGCGACCGCGCGTCGCGCGTAGAACTCCACGACTTCGCGCAAAGTCTTGTAGACGCCGTTGTGCCCGAAGCGCTCGCGAACGGCGACGTTCCGCAGCGACGGCGTGCGGAAGGCGCCGCACAGCCGCTCGTCGTCCGACGGAACCTTCGCGTTCTTGCGTTCGCACAGGCCGAGATCGAAGGCCGCGGGATCGCGATTGCCCGGCAGCGCGCGGTTGCGGGGGAGGGCGATGGCGTCGTAGCCGTAGTCGGTGAACATCGACTCCTCCGGGTTGCTGGAGGTCTCGGCCATGCGGTGGCAGCCGGCGCACGCGCCGCGGCGCCGGTCCTTGAACGCCTCCAGGCCCCGGCGTTCCTGCTCGGTCAACGTCGCCTGGCCGCGCACGTAGGCGTCGTACTTGGAACGCGCCGGCGTCATCTCGTCGCTCTTCAAGAAAGCCTCGATCGCGACGCCGATCCCTCGCAGGACGGCCTCCGGATTGGCAGACGGACCGAGCGCGGCGCGAAACTCTTTCGCGTACGGCCCGCGCGTGATCTTACCGGCGAGCAAGCGCGGCGTTCCCGCGTTCATCTCGTCGGGATTGAACAGCGGCTGGCGCACGAGGTCGACCAGGCTGTCGACGCGTCCGTCCCAGAAGAATCCGCCGCGCGGCTCCGGCGCCGGGTACTCGTCGTCCTCGAAGTAGTGAAACGCGGGGACGTACCGCAGATAAAGCACGGAGGGCGCCGACCGCCGCGCGTAGTGACGGGCGCGGCTGCCCGCCGGCGTGCCGATGTTCGAGCCGTGCGTTCCCGAATACGCATGCGCGGGATCGTGGCAGCTCGCGCAGCTCGTCCCCGGCGGCTCCGACAGTCGTTCGTCGAAAAAGATCGTCTTGCCCAGCGCGACAAGCGTCGGGTCGTCGGGCGGTCCCCTCCGCGGTGGGACCGGCAGAACGTTCGTGCGGCGGGTCGGGATCGCTGGCGTCAGCCGTTGGCTCGGGAGCTTGGCCGCAGTCCAGGCCTGGTCGATCGTCGGTTTGGGCGGCGTGTTCTTCCGGCACCCGCCCAGCACCAGGGCGAACACGAACACGGCGCCCGTTGCCAGGCGCCGCCAGAAAACAGTTTCTACTTCTATCGTCAGGCGAACTTTCGCTACGGGATGTTGCTGTAGCTGCCGACCACGTTGCCGCTGCTGTCCGTGCAGGCGATCTGGCTACCCGGCGTCGTGTCACAGGTACCGCTGCAGGGCACCGGAGGCGCCAGCGTGCACACCGCAATGATCGAGCCGTTCGTCCGGTAGGAGGTGAACTTCCAGTTCTTGTCACCCACCGCGCCCACGCGGTCCATGATCATGAAGCCGAACTCCTGCGAGAAGGCGAACGCGTTCACCACCGTGCTCGGCGCCGGCGCGGGATTGCTTGGGTCGAACACCGCCGGCAGCGCCGTGTCCAGGTTGTCGCCGCCGTTGCCGGCCACGAACGTCGCCGGGTGGTTGCTGGCGAAGTTGATGGCCTGGAAGTCGTGCACGTGGCCGTGCACCGCGAGCCCCACGTTCGGCGGGTAGTAGTTGCCCGGATACGCCGCGTTCATGACCGACTGCATGCCCGGATTGCCGATGGTCGGCGGGTTGCCGGCCGTGTAGCCGAGGATCGGGTGGTGAACCGCCCAGATGTTGAGGAAGCTCGGCGTCGACAGCGCGGCCCCGGCCGCGAGCTGGTTCGTGTACGGCTGGAAGGCCGGCGGGTTGAACGCGTTCTTCGGCGCGTTCGCGGAATCGAACACGACGAACTGCGTGTCGCCGAACGACACCGCCCACGGATCGTTGTAGTTGCCGACGTTGTCATTCGCCGGATCGTTGCAGGTCTTCACGCCGGTGCCGTCGTACGGGTTTGGATCGAGGTAGCGGTACCAACCCTGACCGGCGCGGTTGCAGAGCTCGTGGTTGCCGCGAACCATGACCCACGGCGCCGCCGCCAGCAGAGGCCGCGCGGGCTCGAACAGATCAGCGGTCCACACGTCGGACCCGAAGCCCCACGGCGTTCCAGCGCAGGCCGTGTTGCCGGGCGGGCAGGGGTTGTCACGGTAGTGATAGTCGCCGACGTGGAGAACGAGGTCGGGCTGCATGGCGGCGACCGCGGACGCGATGACCGAGAACGGCCAGATCGTCGGGTCCCCGCAGGCCTGATACACGTTTCCGATCGCGATGCGGCACCCGGTGTCGCCGATGATCGCCACGCGGTTCACCACCGGTTTCGGCAGCGGCAGGTTGATGCCGGCCACCGACGCCGTGTGCGCGCCGGCCGGCACACGGAACTCGCAGACCGTGTTCGTGAAGACCGACGCCTTCGAGTTGCCCGACGTCATCGCCATGGCCAGCGTCGTGTCGATGTTGTTGGGCCGCAGCGCCATAGTGCCGGGCAGCGCGCGCACCGTCATCGCGCTGGTGACGCCGTCGACGGTGATCGACGGGCAGGCGGTGTACGGCGTGAGCAGGCGGGCGATGGCTTGGTTGTTCGCGCCGATCTCGACCCAGGCCGAATCGCCGAGCGCGGAGTCGGGCGGGCACACGACCGGGAGGTTGAACGTCGTGTTGCACGTCGCATCGCCGTCGGAGACGGTGAGCGTCAGCGACGCGGTCCCGGGCGCCGCGCAGGTGAAGGTCGGGTTCTGCGCGGTGGCGCTGCTGAAGGTGCCGTACGCGCTCGTCCAGCTGAACGAAAGCGCCTGAGGCGCTGCATCCGGATCGTGGGCGGCCCCGAACAACGCGATCGTGTTGCCGGCGGGCGGGTTGGCGCTCACGGCGTCGATCGTCGGACAGACATTGATCGTGCCGGTGACGAGGACGCTTCCGGTCTTCGGCGGCTGGTGGCAGGAGATCGCGACGCCGGCCATCGCCGTGGTGCCGGCGCCGACGTTGAACGGCGCGGACATCCCGCGGCAGGTGGTCTGTCCGTCGACAGATGTTCCGGTCAGAGTGATCGAGTATCCCGTGCCCGCGACGATGCCGCCGATGGTGGCGCTGACCGTCGACGAGCCGGCGACATTGATGGAACCCGAGTAATTGTTTGGCCCCGTGATCGAGTACGCGAACGAGCTCACGGTGACGCCCGGCGCTGCCATCAGCGCCAACTCCACGGCCCCCGCGTCTTCGTTCGCCGCATCGCCGTGCGGGCCGCCGCAGCCAGCGAGCACAACGAGAGACAGTGCAAGATGTTTCCAGTGAGACTTCGCCACGTTAGCCTCCGGTGAAAGTTCCGCGAATCGTGAGGAGCAGCGGCACTGTCGCTT
>DATMZL010000652.1:0-2456 GCA_035607075.1 Polyangia bacterium | reverse complement strand
CCTGGGGAAACAACATCCCCGTCGGGTGGGCGTTCGGCATCATCAACTTCGTCTGGTGGATCGGTATCGGCCACGCCGGCACGCTGATCTCGGCGATCTTGCTGCTGTTCCAGCAGAAGTGGCGCACGTCGATCAACCGCTTCTCGGAGGCGATGACGCTGTTCGCGGTCATCTGCGCGCTGCTGTTCCCACTGATCCACACCGGCCGCCCCTGGTTCGCGGCGTACTGGCTGTTCCCGTACCCGAGCGTTCAGGGCATCTGGCCGCAGTTCAAGAGCCCGCTGACCTGGGACGTGTTCGCGGTCTCGACCTACTTCACGATCTCGCTGCTGTTCTGGTTCCTGGGCCTGGTGCCCGACCTGGCGGCGCTGCGCGATTCATCGCAGAGCAAGCTGAAGCGCACCATCTACGGCATGTTCGCGATGGGCTGGCGCGGGTCGGGCCGTCACTGGGCCGAGTACAAGTGGGCGTACGTGCTGCTGGCGGGCCTGTCGACGCCGCTGGTGCTCTCGGTCCACACGATCGTGTCCTTCGACTTCGCCACGTCGGTCATCCCCGGCTGGCACACGACGATCTTCCCGCCGTACTTCGTCGCCGGCGCCGTGTTCTCGGGCTTCGCGATGGTCATGACGTGGATGATCCCGGCGCGGCGCTTCCTCGGTCTGAAGCACGTCGTGACGATGAAGCACCTCGAGAACATGAACAAGATCATGCTCGTGACGGGCATGTTCGTCACGTACGGCTACGTGATGGAGCACTTCATCGCGTGGTACAGCGGCGACCCGTACGAGTTCGCGCAATTCTACTTCACGCGTATGCACGGCCCGATGCGGTGGATCTATCGCCTGATGGTCTTCTGCAACTGCGTCGTGCCGCAGATCTTCTGGTTCAAGAAGTGGCGCACCAGCATCCCGGTGATGTGGGTCGCCGCGATCTTCATCAACATCGGCATGTGGTGCGAGCGCTACAACATCGTCGTCACCTCGCTGCACAGGGACTTCCTGCCTTCCAAGTGGGAAAACTACCTGCCGACGTGGGTCGACCTGTCGCTGTTCGCCGGCACCATCGGCCTGTTCTCGACGCTGTTCCTGCTGTTCCTCAAGTTCGTGCCGGCCGTCGCCGTCACCGAGGTCAAAGAGCTGCGCCACGAGCTGGCGCATGATCCGACGGCCGATCCGGTCGGGGAGACGCACTGATGTCCGCCGAGGGCCACGAACACCACTCGGACTTCGTCCCGCGCCGTTTCCTGTTGGCGGAGTTCCAGACGCCGGAAGGGCTGCTGGCGGGCACGACGAAGATGCGCGAAGCGGGGTACACGAACCTCGACACGCACTCGCCGTTCCCGATCCACGGCCTGGAAGAGGCGCTGGGCCTCAAGCGCCCGAAGATCCCGCTGATCGTGCTGTGCGGCGCGATCGCAGGGGCGTGCATCGCCTACTCGCTCATCTACTTCTGCAACGTGTTCGACTGGCCGCTGAACATCGGCAACCGTCCGCCCCACGGACCGCCTGCGAACATCCCGATCACGTTCGAGCTGGCTGTCCTGCTGGGCGGCGGGTCGTCGTTCTTCGGGTTCTTCGCGCTGTCGAAGCTGCCGCAGCCGTACCACCCGATCTTCGAGTCGGAGGACTTCCTGAGGGCGTCCGTCGATGCTTTTTTCCTGTCGGTCGAGCTGCCGGCTGGCACGGATGTCGATCGCGCGCTCGCGGACATCCGCACGGCGGGCGCGCTGTCGGGTGAGATCGTCGAGGAGTCGGAGCGATGACCGCCCGCCTGATTCGATCCGCGTTCGGTCTGGCGCTGCTCGCGCTGACGGCGTCGGCGTGCATCGACGAGAACATCCTCGACCAGATGGCTGACAACCAGCCCAAGGCGAATCGCTACCGCGAGAGCAAGTTCTACGACGACGGCCTGACCATGAAGGCGCCGCCGGAAGGAACGGTTCCGCGCGAGCGCATCACGCTGAACGCGCCGCTGACGACCGGCCGCGAGCCCGACGGTCCCATCCAGTCGAACGGCGAGCCGCTGCCCGTGTACTTGAAGGCGATTCCTGTGCCGGTGACGCGCAAGCTGCTCGACCTTGGACGGAAGCGCTACGACATCACCTGCGGCACCTGCCACGGCCCGCTGGGCGACGGCGACAGCATCGTCGCCCGCCAGATGGCGCTGCGCCCGCCGCCGTCGCTGCACCGTTACATCGACAGGCCGTCCGGATACTTCTTCGAGGTCGCGACCAAGGGCTTCGGCATGATGGCGTCGTACGCGGCGGAGCTGACCGTCGAGGAACGCTGGGCGGTCGTCGCGTACATCCGCGCGCTGCAGCTGAGCCAGAACACGCCGGCCTCCGAGCTGCCGCCGAACGTGCGCCAGCAGCTGGAAGCGCTGCCCACCACGGGCACGCCGCCGGCGCCCGCGCCCGCCCCACACCACGAGGAGAAGCCGTGAGCTCGCCCGCA
>DATMZL010001206.1:0-2097 GCA_035607075.1 Polyangia bacterium | reverse complement strand
CGCATGACGTTCGAAACCGTCGTGAACCGCTGGTTTTCTTGCTGCACGTGCTCCTGCAGCGCGAGCAGTTGCATGTTCGACGCCTGACCCTGCTGCATCAGCGCCTCCATGCTCGACATCTCCGGGTTTCCGGTCGCGCCGGTTGCCGCCGCGATCGCAGTCGCGGCCCCCGGCGGGGACGCCGCCGCTCCCGGACCGGCGAAGGCGCTGGCGGTGTTCAGGCGCGCATCGTGCACGGCCGCCGCCAGCACCGGCCCGCCGACCACGTGCGTGGCGACCTCGGCGCCTGTCATCAGCAGCGACACGCCGCCCGCGAGCACGGAACGGAACGGCGCTGCCGGTCGCTCCGTCTGGCGCGCCCGGGTGGCGTCGATTTCCAGGCGGCTCTCCGTACGGCCCGGAGCGGACACGCGCGCGGGTGGTGGCGCGGCGATCGGGTTCAGGTTCAGGTTCAGGTTCGACATGGGACCTCCTGGTCCTGGGTATCGGTCTGCCCAGAAATTCGTTTCGTGGTCCGGGCATGTTTCGTGGCTGCGAGGCCCATTCGCTGGAGTAGAATCCCGCGATGGGGTTGTTCCGCGGATTCTTCGCGCCGTTCCGCGGCGGTCTGTACGTCCTCAGGAACCCCCTGAAGCGGTACTTGTTTGTCCCGCTCTTGCTCAGCGCGGCGCTCGCGACCGCCACGATGATCGCGGCCCGGCGCTACTGGGGGCAGGAGCTGGCGTCGATGGTGACCAGCTCGCCGGTCCTGGGGAATTTCTTCCTGGCCATCATGACCGTCGTCGGCGGCGTGGTGCTGTTCCTGATCGCGCAACCGCTGCTGCTGTCCGTGTTCTCTGACCAGCTGTCGGAACGCGTCGAGCGCGACGTGCTGGGCAAGGCGCACACGGTCCCGTTCTTCACGTCGGCGGGCCGGGCGCTGGTCCATGGTCTGCTCAAGCTCGTCCTGTATGCGCTGGCCCTGGTCGTCGGGCTGGCCCTCACGCCCGCCGGTGGGATCGGGCCGCTGATCGGCCTCGCGCTGGCGGCCCTGTTCCTCGCGTACGACGGCTTCGACTATCCGCTTGCTCGTCGGGGCGCCAGTTTCGGCGCGAAATGGGCATTTCTCGCGCGCCATCCGGGGCTGACCATCGGATACGGAATTGGCGCCACTGTTCTTTATCTGATTCCGTTGGCAGTCTTCGTGGCCTCGCCGTTCGCCGCGGTGGGTGCCACGTTGGCGTACATCGACATCGAAAAGGCAGCGCCGGACGCCGCCGCCTCAACCCCGGAAAAAACCGCAAACGCAGCTGCAAATAGCTGAAATCCCGGCTAATATGTCCGCGTTGAAGAAGCCCGTCCCCTTCGGAAAGTACTACCTCCTGGAGCGGATCAACGTCGGAGGTATGGCCGAAGTCTTCAAAGCGAAGACTTTCGGCGTCGAGGGCTTCGAGCGCCTTCTGGCCGTCAAGCGCATCCTCCCGAACATCGCCGAGGACGAAGAGTTCATCACGATGTTCATCGACGAGGCGAAGATCGCCGTGCAGCTGCAACACGCGAACATCGCCCAGATCTTCGACCTCGGGAAGGTCGACGAGAGCTTCTTCATCGCCCTCGAGTTCGTCCACGGGCGCGATCTGCGGTCGATCTTCGACCGGATGCGCAACAAGGGCGACTCGCTGCCGATCGCGATGGCCTGCTACGTCACGATGCAGGTCTGCGAGGGCCTCGATTACGCGCACAACAAGCGCGACGGCCAGGGGCGCGAGCTGAATCTGGTCCACCGGGACATCTCGCCCCAGAACGTGCTGATCGGGTACGAGGGCGAGGTCAAGCTGATCGACTTCGGCATCGCGAACGCGGCGGGCAAGGCCTCCAAGACGCAGGCGGGCATTCTCAAGGGGAAGTTCGGCTACATGTCGCCGGAGCAGGTGCGCGGGCTGCCGCTCGATCGTCGCTCCGACATCTTCGCGATCGGCACCATCTTGTACGAGCTGCTGACCGGCGAGCGGCTGTTCATCGGCGAGAGCGACTTCTCCACGCTGGAGAAGGTCCGCAACGTCGAGATCATGCCGCCTTCCTCGTACAACAAGAAGATCCCGCAGGAGCTGGAGCGGG
>DATMZL010001512.1:0-3986 GCA_035607075.1 Polyangia bacterium | reverse complement strand
ACCTCAACTTCCCCCCCAGCTGCCTGAATGGCGCGACCTGCGCGGATGTGAACCAGGCCGAGCAAGGAATCGTCGGCATGGGCGGCATCGATTCGGTGAGCTGCGTCGGTACCTCATCGTGCACGTGCACGATGCACCTGACGGTCGACGTCGAGAACTCGACGGGTACGTACACGACCGCGGGCACGCAGCTCACGCTCACCGCGACCAGCGGCGGCAACGGCGACAACGGTCCTTACTGCGTCCAGGGCTCGACTCTCCACCTCCTCGGCCTCGACATGACGATGCCGATGATGGGGAAGGTTCAGAGCGACATCACGTTCATGAAGCAGTAGGCGCGTGTGGAGCCGGCGAGCTCTGCTCGCCGCGCAACATCGCGGGAGGGTATGGGAACCCTTTGAGGGTTCCCATCTTGGTAGGCAGTCAAACCAGCGCCCACTCGAGCAGCGCCTTCTGCGCGTGCAGGCGGTTTTCCGCTTGCTGCCAGACGGCGCTGGCCGGGCCCTCGATCACATCGTCGGTGATCTCCTCGCCGCGGTGGGCGGGCAAGCAGTGCAGCACCATCGCGTCGGGCGCCGCGCCGCGCATCAGCGCGCTGTCGATGCAGAACCCGACGAACGCCTGCCGGCGCGCGTCGGCCTCCGCCTCCTGCCCCATCGACGCGAACACGTCGGTCGAGATCACGTTGCGGCCCGCGACGGCGGCGGCGGGCTCGCGGACGACGGTGATCCGTCCCCGCTCCGTCGCGCGCGCGCGCGCCAGGACGCCCGCGTCCGGTTCGTAGCCGGGCGGACACGCGATCGCCAGGTCCAGGCCCAGGATGCCGGCCGCCTCGATCCACGAGTTGGCCATGTTGTTGCCGTCGCCCACCCAGGCGTACTTTGCGCTGCGCAGCGTGCGGCCGACGTCGTCGGCGCCGAAGCGCTGCACGACAGTCTGCAGGTCGGCCAGCACCTGGCACGGATGCAGCAGATCCGTCAGCCCGTTGATCACCGGAACAGTCGCGTAGCGCGCCATCTCCTCGACGCGCTCGTGCCCGAACGTCCGCAGCATGATCGCGTGGCAGTAACCACTGAGCACGCGGGCGGTGTCGCGCAGCGGCTCGCCGCGTTCCAGCTGCGACCCCTGCATTCCCAGATACAGCGCGTGCCCGCCCAGCTCGAACATCGCGATCTCGAAGCTGGCGCGCGTGCGGGTCGACGCCTTCTCGAACACCATGCCCAGCACGCGGCCGGGGCGCGTGGCGTGCGGCGTGCCCGCGGCGCGCAGGTGGCGGAGCTCCTCGGCCCGCCGGATCAGCGCCTCGATGGCGCCGTCCGGGACATCCCAGAAGCTGAGGAAGTCCCCGCCCGTCTTGGTCTTGGTCGTCGCGCTGGTCGTCATCGCCCCTCCGAGAGCACGCGATCGAGGATTTCGATTGCCTCGTCGATCTCGGCCTTACCGACTATCAAGGGCGGCGCGAAACGAACGACATTGGCACCGGCCAGCGACAGCAACAGGCCGGCGCTCCGCGCCCGCGTCACGACGTCCGCCGGATCGCCATCGATGATCAACCCCTGCAGCAGGCCCCGCCCGCGCGCGCCGCGCGTCTTCGGGCGCCGCCGCTCCGCCAGCCGCAACAGGGCCGAACCGAGATGACCGCCCATCTCGCGGCAGTGGTCAAGCAAACCCAGCTCGTCGATCGCCTGCTGGATGTAAAGCGCCGCGGCGGTCGCGAACGGATTGCCGCCGAACGTCGACGCGTGCGTGCCCGGCTCGAAGCCGCGCGCGACCTCCTCGTTGGCGAGCATCGCGCCAATCGGCACGCCGCCCGCCATTCCTTTGGCCAGCGTGACGACGTCGGGCACGACGCCCTCGCCCTCGAACGCGAAGAACGTGCCGGTGCGACCGGAGCCCGTCTGGATCTCGTCGAAGATCAACACGGCGCCCACTTCGCTGCAGACGCGCCGTACTTCCTGGAGGTAGCCCGCAGGCGGCAGATTGACGCCGCCCTCGCCCTGGACCGGCTCGACGATGAAGGCCGCCGTCCGCTCGGTGATGGCGGCGCGCGCCGCCGCCGCGTCGCCAAAGGGGATGAAGCGGACGGGGGTGATCAGCGGCCCGAAACCATCGCGATACTTCGGCTGGCCGGTGACGCTCAGCGCGCCCATCGTCCGGCCGTGAAAGCTGTTCTCGCACGCGACGATCTCCGTTCGATTCGGCTGACCGCGCGTGACGATCTGATAGCGCCGGGCCAGCTTCAACGCCGCCTCGTTCGCCTCGGCGCCCGAGTTGCAGAAGAACGCGCGTCCCTTGAACGCGCGCCGGGACAGCGCCTCGGCGAGCAGCACCTGCTGTTCGTTGAAGTAAAGGTTCGACACGTGAAGCAGGCGGCGCGCTTGCGCGGCGATGGCGTCGGCCAGACCGACGTGTCCGTGTCCCAGAACACACACGGCGACGCCCGCGGTCATGTCGAGGTAGCGGTTGCCATCGACGTCGAACAGCGTGCACCCCTCGCCGCGCGCCATCACGATCGGCGCCTGGCGGTAGTTGTTGGTAAGCAAGCGGCGGCCCGCTGCGACGAGATCGTCCTGCTGCGGCATGGGCCCACTTTACCATCCCTGGTTCGAGGCTTAGGTTCCGCGGACCGATGAGCTTGACGGTCGCCCATTTGCCCGTCCCCGCGCCGGCGCCCGCCCCCGCTCCGGCGATTGCCAGCACCGTCACGGCCGTTCCGCCCTACTCGGCGACGCAGGCGCAGGTGAAGGCGCGCCTGCGCGAGGTCTTCGATCTCCCGCCGCGCCGGCTGGACGCGGCGATGGAGCTGTTCGATCACGCCGCCGTCGAACGGCGTTTCAGCGTGGAACCGATCGAGACGCTTGGGGTTTCGCGATCCGTGGGCGACATTCAGGACCGCTACCGCCAGCACGCGTTCGGCCTCGGCCGAACGGTCGCCCGGGAGGCGCTGGCGCGCGCCGGGATCGGCGCGGCCCACATCGACCTGATCGTGACGACGTCGTGCACCGGGATCATGATTCCGTCGCTCGACGCGTACCTGGTCGACGATCTCGGCCTGCGGCCCGACGTGCGGCGCCTGCCGATCACCGAGCTCGGATGCGCGGCCGGCGCCGCCGCGCTCGCGCGCACGCACGATTTCCTCGTCGGCTTCCCCGGCGCGCGCGCGCTGGTCATCGCCGTCGAGCTGCCCAGCCTCAGCATGCAGCGGGCTGACTTGTCGCCGGCGAACCTGGTGTCGACGGCGATCTTCGGCGACGGTGCGGCGGCCGCGGTGCTGACCGGCGGCGAGGTCGCGGACACGGGCGGCGACGGCGGAACTGTCGCGATCCTCGAGACGCTGTCGCACATCTGGCCGCGGTCGACGTATGCGCTGGGTTTCGATCTGAAGGACGACGGCTTTCACAGCGTGTTGTCGAAGGACGTGCCGACGTTGCTCAAGAGCGAGATCGCGTCGCTGGTGCGCGAGCTGGCAGCGCGGCGGGGCCTGGGGCGCGAGCAGCTGTCGTCGTTCGTGCTGCACCCGGGCGGGCGCAAGATCCTCGGCTTCGTCGAGGAGGAGCTGGGCCTGTCGCGCGCGGACACGCAGCCGTCGTGGGACGTCCTGCGCGAGTACGGCAACCAGTCGAGCGCGTCGGTGCTGTTCGTGCTGAGCGAATGGCTGACACGGAGGCGGCCGCCGGCGGGAACGCACGGCGTGCTGGCCGCGTTCGGCCCCGGCCTGACCAGCGAGATGCTGCTGCTCGGGTGGAACTGACGATGGACATGGACGCGACGACGATCTTCTTCCTCGTGCTGGTCGGCGCCGTCGGCGCGTGCCGGCTCGTCGAGCTGCGGCTGTCGCGCCGCCATCTGCGCGCGCTGGCCGCCGGCGGCGCGGCGGTGCTGCCCGAGCGTGTGTTTCCCGCGATGGTCGCCCTTCACACCGGCATCCTGGTGGGCGCCGTCCTCGAGACGCTGCTGCTGGCGCGGCCGTTTGTCGCAGCGCTGGC
>DATMZL010000621.1:0-13744 GCA_035607075.1 Polyangia bacterium | reverse complement strand
CGACCAGATCCCGCCGCGCCGCCGCCGAGTTGTAAATCTGTCGATCGACCGCCATAACCCGCTCCGTTTGTGGTGTGCCCGGATTATACGTTACCGTATAACTCTTGTCAACGGTGAGATTATCGGCTATCGTATTGCCATGCTCTTTTGGCGACTGGACGTCATCGCGCACCACATGGACCGGAAAGGCTGGACGAACGCCCGCCAGCTCGCCCTCGGCGCGGACATCGGTTACCCCGCCGCATGGGCCATTCAACAGGGCGCGGCCATCGGCAAGCTCGATTCCGGGACGCTGGACGCCCTGGTGCGCGCGTTCGGCCTGAATGACCCGTGGACGCTCTTGCGCTACGAGCTGCCCCCGAAGCGCCGCAAACCGCCGCCCGACCCCGAGTAGCCCGCTCCCCGCGTCGCGCGGTTGCCATTGGGGGATCATCGTGCCGCTCGGCGATCAGATCGGAACACGACGACGGCGGATGGGAACGGGGCGCCCGATGTCGCGCCGACGAATCGCACGCGGCCACGCAGGAAGCGCCGTTCGTGGGCGCGCATGGCGAAGTCATGCCACCATCCGGTATCGGTGCGCGACGGCACGAGGCAGACGACCGTTGCGCCAGCGAGCGAGGCCGCGAACGCCTTGCGCATCCAGCGCACGATGTCGGATCCGTAGGGCGGATTCATCCAGCACGTTTCCGCGCCCCAATCCTGAGCGAGCCCGTCGTCATCGGGCGTGAAGAATCGCGCGCATTTCGTGTTCTCCGGCAGCGCGCAGACGTCGAGCGTAAACCCGAACTCGCGATCCAGCCGCGCGAACAGGTCGGGCGGCGTTGCCCAATCGTGCCGGGCCGATGAGAAATGGACCGATGGTGCGCTCACGTCTTTGCTCCGGTGAATGCCTGCCAACGAGCTTCGATTTCTGGCGCCATCGCTTTGACCGCCTCGCGGATTTTCTCGTCGTTGAACGGCGCAAGGCGACGGTCGTATTTCTTGTGGTGCGTGCGGCAGAGCGGGACAATCGTCGTGTAGTCGGCCTTGTACGCTGTGCCGTGCCCGCTCTCGGTGTGGGCGTTGTCGGAGCGCGGCAGGCCCTCGCAGAGCGCGAGGATCGGCAACAGCGCGACGCAGTAGGCACACGGTTGGGATTTCACCCACGACGCCCGCGCCTTGCTGCCGTAGATCCGCGCGAACTTCTCGGGCGTCCGCTTCTTCGGCTTGATCCGCGCCCGTCGTTTCGGCGGCTTCGACCGTTTCGGTGGGGCGCTTCGGGATAAGGGAGCAGGGGGGTGCTTCTTGCGGGGTTTGGGTTTGGGGCAGGCGTTGGGGAGTTTCATGCAACCGCCTGCTGCTCAGGCTTGAAGCATCGAGCGATGTGCTGCGCGAGCGGGAAGGGGATCTTCGCGATCTTCGCTGAGGCGGCCTTCCTCGCCGACGATTTGCTGCCGTGGCGGGCGGCGCCGTCTTGGAACCACGAATCACCCTTGCCGTTCGCGCGCCGGCCGCCAATGCCTGGCTGCTTCACTCCGTCGCGATCAGCCTCGACGACGCGATCACGCGCGTTATTCGGTCGCCCGTCAGGGTTGCGCGCCGTTCCGCTTGTCGTGTTGTGGGCGATGTTGAACCACGAGCCGCCGCGGTTCTTGGTCGCACGGTCGAGATGGGCGTCGCGAGGATCGTTCCTTGTGATCGACGCGCCGTTGCCCTCGGCGAACCAACTCCCGCCCGTGCTCTTTCGCGGGCCTGCGGTAAGCGGCATGAGTGCCGGCACATCGCCCCACAGGTAGAACGACCCGTAGTGCCACTGTGCGCGCCCAACGAACGGCTGTGCGCCCTTCACGTTCTCCTGCACCATCGGGATGTACCGACCCGCGGCTTCGCACGCTTCCCGCTGGATGCGTTGCGGGGCGAGAAAGAGCGCGTTCAGCTCGTCGAGCCGTTCGGGGTGCGCCGGGTCCCGGTACCACTTCGCTTGCTCTTTCGCCCGCGTCCACGGCATCGCGAAGTACGAGTATTTCTGACAGGGCGAGCTCGCGACGATCGCCGCCACGTCCCTGAACTGCCGCCCGTGCAGCGTCAGCACGTCCTGTAGCACGAGCTGCGCGGGATACCGTTGCTCCCCGTAGACGTGCTGTTCAATGTCGAAGCCGATCACGTCGTAGCCTTCGGCCAAGAAACCGTCGGTCCAGCCGCCGAGGCCGCAAAAGAGATCGATGCACAGAGGTTTGCGGGTCATCTACCGCATCCCCCAGGAGAGCGGGACGTGAGCCCACAGGATGAGCAACGTGAGAATCGCGAGCAGCGTGGCGAGGCTTGGCGCGCGTTTGTACCAGGGGATCGGGCGGGAGCGGATCATCGGAACGTCTCCACGTCCCACCCGCTATGCGTCTTGGCCTTTGAGTAGGCGCGAACAGGGAAGGGGTAGAGCGCCACGAACATTTTGACCTTCGCTCGCGCGTCGTCCCGCCAGAAGCCTTTGACCTCCTCGACTTCGAGCGTGCCATCGGGCTTCTGGAGCACGAAGTCCGGCGTGTAGCGCAGATCGTCCGCGAGCTTGAACGTCCACTTCTCGTACCACCATGCGACGATCTGGCCCGCGCGCTTCATCGCTTCGAGGTCGATCGCGCGGGCGCGTTCGGTCTTGTTCATGCCGTCGTAGAGGTCCATCAGCGGCGCTTTGGCGAGGGCGCTCATGACGCCTGCTCCCGGCCCGCGAGCGCCGCAATCAACGCATCGGCCGGGTCACGGTGAATGCAGATCGTCTTCGGTCGTCCTCGCGTGCGGGAGTCTTGGATGTCTGCCATCAGTCGCGCATACGCGGCCTTCGCTTCGTCCATGACCCTCGCGTCTCGCGCTTTCTTCGCCTCGCGCTCGGCGCGGTAGGCCACGACGCGCGGATCGTTCTGGTGCTTACGGTCGCGTCGCTTCTCAGCGCGCACCGCGCTTCGCTCTTGGGCTGCTTTCGCCTCGCGCTTCGCGGCCCACTTCTTGGATCGCGCTTCGATGGCTTCGACCGGCGTCCGGTTTGTCATACGGCCAACTCCTTCACGTCTACGCCGTGCGCTGTCTCTGCCAGAATCCACCGGATTGCCGCGGCGCGCTTCGCATAGAGCGTCGAGATTTTCCCGGCCGGCGACTCCCCGGCCCGCGTGAAGTGCTCGACGGCCTTCTCGTAGTGCCGCGCGAGCGAGATCAGCGTCTCGACGTGCTCAGTCGGCGTCAATTCGGGGTGTTCCATCGTCAGATCACCTGGCGGATAAGACCGCCGCCCGTTGTGTATTTGTCCTTCTCGTCCATGCCGAAGACGCGGCCATGCTGGACGGTCAGGTAGGATTTCATGCCCTCGCGAGCGCCGTAGTTGCGGAGCTTCATGGCGATCACGCCCATCGCATTCGGCTCGAGCATGTCGGAAACGGTGCCGGACCCCGAACGGGCCGACCGCAGCGCCTTCACGTAGTCGTCCTCGAGTTCATCCGAACGGCGTTTGCGGAGCGGGCGAAAGAGCCCGATCATCCCTGTCGCATTGCGCTGCTTGAGTGTGCCGAACGCGACGTGCTCGGTCCGCGGCGGGAGATACTTGGCGAGGTAATCGCCCTTGCTGGCGGACATGTTCAGCTGCGACGTGAATAGCAGGAGTAGGTCGTTGTCCTGCGCCATGCGGAGCGCGCCGTCGTTCACGGCCTTGGCTTCGGCGTAGAGGTTCGACCCGTTGCCGCCCGCGATGTGGTCGATGTGGTCCACGATCACGACGTCCGCCCCGAACGCCTTGGCCTCTTTGAGCCCTTGCGTCAGCCCGCCGATGTTGATCGCGCGTTGGCTCGAGAGCATGACGCGATCGACGTAGGGCGAGATCCCCTGCAAACGCAGCTCGCTCTTGAGCGCGAGCCGTTTGGCCTCGCCATCGGGCAGCATCCGCAGCTGGCCGCTCAACGCATCGCCGGGATGGACTCCGAGCGCCATGCAGGCGAGATAGGTCCGGAATTCCTGCGGGCGCGTCTCGAGCGGCATGACGTAGACCCGCTTACCTGCTTCCCGCCACAGGTCGATGACCGACGCCACGAACGTCGTCTTGCCGCCTCCCGACGCTGCGCAGACGAACCAGACATTGCCGGGCGCCATCGGCCCGGTCAGCGCGTCGAGCTCAGGGAAGGGCCAGCGGACGAACGTGTTGGGGTGCCGGTCCAAGGCGATGCACGCCTCGGTGACCTGATCTGACGCGATCAGTTCGGGCGTGATCTTCGGCAGATCATCGCCGTCGTCGACCCGGAAGGGGTTCTCGTGCTGGTAGGTCATGACGCCTTGGCGTTCGAGGCCCGCGGGCGCGTCATCAGCTCGAGCGTGTCGGACATCTCGCCGTCCACGACATCGGCCGGCGCTTTGGTGCGCTGCACCCAGACTTCGGTCTGCTGGGCGAACCAGCTGAACGTGCATGGTCGCCCGTCTGCCTTCTGCACCGCGAGCCACGCCCGCATGGCGCGTTCGATCCGGTCCTCGCCGTGTTTATGCACGGCGTCCTTGAGCGCCTTGCCAACCCGGCCGGGCGTGATGGTGCCGACCTCATCGCTCCACAACACCGCGAGGCGGGAAGCCCACGCGGCGGTTCGCGTGGAAGCCTTTGTAGTTGTAGTTATAGAAGAAGGAGATGGAGAGCTTTCGTCCGGCTTTGCCGCGGCTAAACCACGGCTTTCCTCCGGCTTTCTCGGTCTGCCGCCTCGTTTGCCGTTCTCCGACATCGACTGCGAGTACGCAAGTTGTTTCTCCCGTTCAGCTTGCAGTCGTGGGTTGCGAAGCGTCCCATCCTCAGATGGGGGGAACTGATCGCCGATAGTTTGCCAGATATTCGCAAAACGGCGCGACGAAACTCGACAGATTTTCGCGAGCTTTTCGACTGAATTTGGAAGGCCATTCAGCGTCCAATCGAAGCCGAGGAGCGTGATGTAGGCCCCGATTTCCTCGAGACTGTACGTCGCCACGCGACCGGCCAAGAAGTCGTGTGGGTAGAACTGGAAGGCGGGGGAGCGTGGTGCGCTCATGCGGCTGACCGCCCTGCTTTCCGATGACGGGCGTTCGACTCCGCCAGGTGGATTATTGTGAGCAGCGCCGTGACGCGCTGGAACTGCTCAGAGACTTCCGCGAGCTCGTCGCGGGAGATGGTGACCGTCGGCCCGCTGGTGCTGTCGCAGCGGCGCTCGAGGGCTTCCGCGGCTCGACCGGCAGCTAACAGCAGCTCGGAGCGATCGCGTAGGTGCAATTTGAGTTCACTCATGGCACCTACATAAATAAAGGTGGGCGTCTTGGTGTCCAGCAAGGTCTGCGCGGCAAAGGTGCCAGGTCATTCTTTCGGCGTCTCGCTCACTCGCGGCGCTGGTGAAGAGGTCAAGGGACGTCATTCACCCTCCACGACGCGAGGCGCGAAGTCGTCGATCGAGCCGATGAACGTCGGATGCCTGAGCGGGTGCAATCCGTGATTGTGCGGCACGCGGGCGATGAGCGAGCGCAGCGTCTCGGCGTGCGCGACGCCGTGCATCGTCCACTTCACCGTGGATTCCCACGGGTAGCCGATGCCGCGCTCTAACTCGGCCCTTCGTTGCCGCTTCGCGTAGTCGCGTCCGAGATAGATCCCGAGGACGAGGCACGCCAAGCCGAATCCAGCCATCCCGCAGAGGATCGAGAAGATGTTAGACATGACGTGCAGCCCGTTGCTCGTGCAGCGAAGCGAGCATCCAGAAAATCGCGAGCGACATGGAGTACATCGTCTCGCGCATGTCGTGCAGGAAGTGATGCTCGCAAAGCGCAATCACGACGAAAAAGAACGCGAGGAATCTGTTGAAGCCGCTCATCTCGGTCCCTCCTGAGAAGGCGTCGAGGGAGCGCGACGAAAGCCTCGGCACTTGCATGTGCATCCGTTCGCGCAGCAGACGTAGACCAACGCCGAGAAGGCGTGATCGCGCCTGACGTGGCCGCACCCGCAAATCGCGTCCTCGTCATCTAACTCTGTCGCGCGTCCCTCTCCGGGGTCCTGGAGATGGGTCACCGGGCACCGCCTTCCGCAGGGCGGCGAAAGAATGCGGTGAAGCGTTGCCAGCGGGTCGTAGGAACGACGGCGGCTTCCTGCTCGGCAAGGACGGCGAACGTGCGCGCAAGCGTGTTGCGCGGGGCAGGATCGAACGGGCGATAAAAGTGGCCGAGCACGCCAAGCCCCAGCTCGATTCTCTTCGCTTCGATTCGCGCTAGCATGGCGTCACCAACCGACCGAGTGACGAAGCGCGGGCCACCGTAGGAAGCCCAGATCGCGTCGATCACCTCAGCGCAGAGGCCAGATGACTTCAAGCCGCGCGATTCGATCCGGCGTGCGATCTCCCGCCACGCCTCCGCTTCGTCCAGCAGTCGCCGTCTCATACGTCCTCCGTCACCCGCCTCGAAGGCGCGGCAGCACTGGTCACCAAATCGGTCACCAATCGCTGCGACCCGATGAGACTAGATGAGACTGGATGAGACGAGACGCAGAGCGGGAGCGCGTTTGCGCTAGGGCCTGCGGGCGTCTTAAAATCTCTTTCCTGAAAAGGAGTCCGGGTTCGATTCCCGGTCCCGGCATTGAACTTAGGCACGCTTGCCTCGCGCTTTACGTGAAGGTGTGGTAGCAACATTGGTCACCACGTAGTCGGATTCGCTCGGCACGAACCGGCCGTACACTTTCGTGACCATCGTCGCGTCCTTGTGTCCGAGCTGATGGGCGACGACTTGCGGCTTATAGCCCTGCTTGAGCGCATTGACCGCGTAGGTATGCCGGAGATCGTGCAGCCGGTGCCCGCTCAGCCCTACGGCCTGCTGGGCGTCACGAAACGCGGCGAGGATGTCGCGGTGTTGCATCGGCGGAAAGAGCGGCACGGCGCCGATGCCCTTGTCCAGAAAGCGGACGTAAACGTCGGCCCATTCTTCGTAGCGAACGACGCGGTTGCGCCATGTCGTCTTGCTGCCCCGCGCGTGGATCGTCTTGGCCGTCGTGTCGAGATCCGCCGTCGTGAGGCGCAGCGCGGCGCCGAGCTCGATGCCGGTTGACGCCATGATGGCGAACAGATTGCGGAGCGGGGCGGGCGAGGCGTTCGCCACGCGCTGGGCGTCCTTCCACGTCATCCAGACCATACGCGGGTCGTGCTCTTTGTACATCGCCACGTCACGCACCGGATTGGTCTCGATCACCTCGCGCTCGACGAGCCACTTCGCGAACACGGATAGCGCGGCGCGGTAGCGGTTGCGCGTCGGATCGGCGCACGACAGTTCGGCGAGGAACACCGACACCCGCTTGCGAGTGAACGTCGAGGCCGGGAACCGCTCGCCTTCGGGAATCAGCGCGCGGACCTGTCGGACGTACTTCGCGTTGGCCCGCTTCGCCCATTCGGACACCAGAGGCTCTAGGTCCACGTCGCTGAGCGAGGCGACGAGATCGCGCAGCGTGCCGCGCATGTCGGCGTCATAGACCGCCGCGAGCGAGAGATCGTCGTCGAGCACGGCAACGAGTGCCGCCATACCTGCGACATCCCGGCGTCCCTTGAAGCGCTTAACCATCGCTTCCACGTCGGCCGCCGTCGCTTCGTCTGTCGCGCCCGTTGACACCGTGCGGGGCTTGTGGCCGCTCAACGACAGGCGGAGCTTGTACGTCCGCGCGCCATCAGCACGAAACACCATCATTCGCCGCGTCTCAGTGAGGCGTAGAGCGCCACGTCCGACGCGAGATAGCCAACCGTCCCCTTCGAGGTGCGAATCTTCCGCGACTTGAACCAGACGAGCCGGAAGAAGGTCGCGCGCGAGATCCCGAGGATGCTCGCGGCTTCCTCGGCCTTGTAGACCTGTTGCGTTTCCATCTTCGGGGCTGCGCTCACCCTCTCGTCTCCCGCTCAGGAGTTGAAGCGGCCCAATGAATCAAGAAGCCAATGCAGGCAACGAAGAACGCCCACGCCGCCCAAGGGTAGTCGACGGCAACCATGGCTCTGACTCCCCAGCCGAACGCAAGCGCGGAAGTGAAGAAGCCGGTCAGACGAAACGTTTCTCTCATGGGCTCGCTCAGATCAGATACAGAGAAGGGGAACAGCGGGAAGCGCGGCGAGGCGGTGAGCAGGTCTGGGGCTCTCTGGCGGAAGTGCCAGCCGCCTCGCACGCGCAGAAATCGTTAGGCTGCGTTTTGTTCGAGCGTCGCGCTCAGGAGATCCGCGAGGCTGTGATCGTCTGGCGTTGCGACGGCATACGCGTCTTCGGTCTGACTGAGATAGCTCAACGCGCCATCAATCAGCGCGGTTTTATCGATGTCCTTCGCGACCGTGAAATTCTCGAAGTGGCGGCGCACGCGATCCTCGACACTCAATCCTTGGCGCATCGCCCCACTGACGACGACGCGTGTGACCTCTGGCCGACGCGGGACGAATGCGAAGTTGAGCGCCCGCCGCTGATACTCTTTGATGGCCTTTTGGTCGATCGCCCGCGCGAGATCGCGGGTCACTTCGGTCACGACCAAGCGAGCCGCGAACCCTTCGATGTGCGTGGCGTCGACTGCCGCGCGGATCGCCGCGTCCAGCTCAGCACTCGTCATGTCCAACGCGCTGAACGTTGGAAGATCCAGGTACGGGCGAACCAGCGTGAGCGGGTGGAAGGTCTGCGCGCCCGTATCCAGATCACGCTCAACGAAGCCCTTTCCGCTCAATCCCCGCCTGTCCTCGTCGAGCATCTCGCCCCACGGATTCGAGGACGTGTAGTCGATCGAGCCCGAGTAGAACATGTTCGGCGCGAGATCGTGGTAGACGTGGTAGTGCCCGAGCCCGATGTAATTCCATTCGGGGACGTGCATCTCATCGGTCGGGACCTCGGTCGAATAGGTCTTCTCGCGATCGTGGTGGCCCGGCATGCCCTGCACTTCGCCGTGCATCACCATCACGTTGTACTTGAACCCGGCCTGCGGCTCGAGCTTCGGCCGAACCACCCCCGGCGCTTCGGGGATCGCCAGCACCGACAGGCTGATGTCATCGAACTCGATCCGCGCTGCATTCGTGGCGACGATGTGGATGCCCAGCGGTGCGAACGAACCCAAAATGCCGCCGGTCTCGGTTGATCGCGGGGAGTCGTGATTCCCCGCGACGAGCACGATCCGCGTAGACGGCAGTGCGCGCACGAGCCGCTGAAACTCCTGAATCGCATTCACGATCGCGTGATTGGTCGGGCGCACGCTGTGGAACACGTCGCCGCCGATGATGATGATGTCCGGCGCGATCGGGATCACCTGATCGATGAGCCGGTGGAACGTGTCTTCCACGTCCGCCTCGCGACGGTTGACGCCGATCGCGGTCGTGCGCTCGAATTGCCGAAAGCCGAGATGCGAGTCCGCCCAATGCACGAGTTTCATGGATCAATACGGCGGGATGTGGCCGCGCTCATCTTCGCCGCGCGGATCGTCGTCGATGTCCCGATCATCCTGGAACGCCGGCAGATCGTCGTCATCCTCATTCACCGCTGCGCGCAATGCCGCCACGGGCTTGTCGCCGTTCTCGATCTCGACCGTGCGCTCGTCCTCGAATACTTGCGCGATCTTGGCGAACGCCTCAGCGTACCGCGGATTCTTCGGGATGAGCTTGGACACCTGTCGCACGAGCGTCTTCTTGGCGTACCATGACGGCAGCGGCCCACCCTTCCACTGCTTGGAATACTTCTGCCGGATGTCGTCGATGTCCTCAGCGAGCATCACGTCGAACACGATGCGCCCGCCCGGCAGGTGGATTAGGACATAGGCATGCGTGATCGCGCCGCGCTTCACCTTCGCGCACGGGATGTGGTTGATGTGCGCGTCGGTGCCGAGGCGATACTCGAACTGGTCGCCCGCGTAGACCACCTTCGGGTCGATGAAGCGGACCGCTCCCGTCGAGATCATCAGCTCGGCCAAGCCCTTATAGTCGGCAACCGGCGTCGCTTCGACTGTGCCCGCGTCGTTGTTCTTGAACGGCAACAGGTGCGCGGTCATACCGAGCTCCAAGCCCCATTGCTGAATGCGCGCGACGCCGAGCACCAAGCTTTCCGGCGTACACTTTCCCAGCATCTTGGTCTTGTCGTTCTTGATCGCAAGCAACACCGTGGCCGCGACGCGCTCCAGGTCCGTGCCTTCGGGCAGGAACTTGGCGATGTACTGCTGTGCCGACGCGCCGGTAAAGAGGGCGACGATCGGGTGGACCTTCGCCTCGGTCGTCGCAACCTGCGTATTCGGAGCGGCCATGTTATGCGACCTCGGCGAGCGGCGGGTTGATCGGATCGACGACCACATCCGCGTTGACCGAGCGGAAGAAGTCCAACGTTTCGGCGCAGTGGTCGTCGCACATGCTCACATGGAACCGATGTTCCACGCAGTCGATTCGCATCGTGGCGGACTCCGCGCAGCGGTAGCACTTGGGCCCCTTCATGCGGAGATCCCCAGATGCTCTCGCACCGTCCGAAGTTGGCGCTCGACCGACGCGAGGCGGCGGGAGGCATTGAGCTGGCTCGCCAATTCGCCCTGCTGCTCACGGACTGCATCGCAAATCCCTTCGTCCACGATCTCCAAGCAGTCCGCGATCTGCTGCCCGATAATCAGATCACCCGTCGGCGCCCGAAACTGGATGCCTTCCAGCGTCTGCCGCAGGAGCTGCAATACCCGCAGGCGGGGCGAGAGAGGCACCAGGGGCGCACTCTCCGGACGGATCATCTCCAAGTACGGGGCGGTCATGTCGATCGCGTCCTGTGGCCCCACGGGCCGTTCAGTGTCATCCGTCATCTGTTCTGCTTCTGCTGGCATCTTGCGAACCCTCTCGGTATTCGCCCATTGTTCCATCGCCGATTTGACGGGGCTATTTCGTCGGATCGGTGTTGTCTCGGGGCGTTCGGCGTTTCAGCGTCGGCGCCCCGTTTTGCTGTCCTGCGAAAAGCTCGGGCGGGGATTGAACCCGCGTCGTGCGACTGCCTCGCTACCTGCGATATGACTGGCGATGTCTACTGACCGCCTCGCTGCGAGTGCATCCGCATGCTCTACCACCTGAGCTACCGAGCAACCAACTCCATCGCGCTACTTCACTTCATCCCACACAGATGCCCTACGATTGTCCCTGCCGGTGTCTGATTGACACCTCCTTCGCTACGCCGCCGGTTTGTGTTGGGAGTCCAGCGCCCGGTTCCACCGGATTACATCGCCCAGCGCGATCTCTTCCCGTTCCGCGGCCGGAATCCCAACCGCCCGCAATTCGAGGATGCGTCGGGCGATCGATTGTGTCGGCCGCTGATTGCCGGCCGCGATCTGTTCGATGGCCCGCGAGATCGTCCCTCGTTCGCTTACCAGCGTCAGATACCGTTGCTGCACGCGATCCATCAGCACGATCTCCTCCGAGGTCCGCATCATCGACCGGCGCCGGCCGCGAACATCCCGCCCGCCGCGCTCCACTCGAAGATTTCCAGATTGCCCATTTTTCTGCGCATGCTCTGCTGACATTCTGTGCTCCATGCCGACTACATGCCGTCCACCACCAGCCCGTCCGCGTCAATCGTCGGCGCGGAATCCGGGGTCCTACGCCGCGCTACTCGCTTGTTCGCCGCCGAACACGAACTCAACGGATTGGCCGATGTACCGGGCGAACTTCTGCTTCACGTCGGCACTGAGCGGGGTTGCGTGGTCATCGCTGACGCCGCGCGACAAATGCTCCCAGGTCACGCCGCAGTTCAGCAGGGCCGCGAGGGCCAAGCCCGTGCCCTCGTTCGCCGCTGCCGCCTTAAACGCTCTCTTGCGCTCCTCACCAGTCATTCGCCAACCTTGTAGGGCGGTATCTGATTGTTTCCCGTGGCACAGTATGGTTGCGAAAATCGAAACACGCAACCCTCAACACGAAACTCGCAGCAAAGTTTACAATATGTCCTCGAAGCTGGACGCATTGCGGCGGCGGTTAGAGCGGGGGGAGCGCGTCAAGGAGATCCGCGACGGGCTCGAACTGACGGGAGAGGAGTTCGCCAAGCTCTTGGCTGGGCGAATGGCGCACTACGGCGCGCCCGCGAAGTACGACCGCTCAAAGGTCTCGGAGATGGAGAGCGGCGAGCGAAAGCTCACCGTCGAGGAAGCGGCTGTCTTGGTCGAGCTGGACAAACGAGGCCGCTCAAGCGTCTGGCTCGTCTTCGGCCAACGGCGGCAGCACGAGCCGCGCGAGCGGAAGGTCGGCTAGTGGCTAGACGAGATGGAGACCGTCGTGCGGCGACTTCTTGCGGCGATGGTCACCGGAACAGCCCTCGGGCGGACAGCGGAGATCCAGGTAGGCGCGCATTCGGTCCTCAATATCCTCTTCAAACCACTCTTCCGTATCGATGAGGACCATCGCCATCAGCTTGCCCTGGCAGTGGTAGATACGGAACGCGATCTGGCCGGGGAAGGTATCGTCTTCACGGAACAGGCCACGTTCGTGAATAGCCGGATGGGAATCAGACGGGGTGGGACGATGGGGCATCAGGATCATGTGCGGCTAGGGTGGGACGTCGATGATACTGAACGGGTAAAGCACACGCAATAAACCGGGCGTTACTCCATGTGGAATCTCGCGCGTACCAGCCGTACCTTGCACGCGCAGTGACGCTACATGTCGGGTATAGCGGCTCGACCGTACCAGATTCGGTATTCCAATGCTTGCTGCTGCG
Source organism: Polyangia bacterium (assembly GCA_035607075.1). Taxonomy (GTDB): domain Bacteria; phylum Myxococcota_A; class Polyangia; order Fen-1088; family Fen-1088; genus JADGRB01. The sequence continues at coordinate 1,072 of DATMZL010000621.1, read as the reverse complement.
CTCCTTTGGCCCTACCGTCGTGCTATGAAAATTTCCATCCTGTTGCTTGTCGCCATTATCGGGATTGAGGCGTGCGGTGCGTCTGGCGTCGTCGCCCCGCGCTCCCAGCGACCGGCGGATAACTACGTCTGTCGCAATAGCCCCCCGTTCCCGTCCGGCGACTTCCGCATGATTCGCACGCTCGGGGCGGGCGTTGACACGACCGATGCCTTTGCCAATCGGTATCTGGAGCCCCATCGCTCGGCAGACACGATTCGCGTCACCGGAAAGGATGGCGTGCCTATCTTCTTAATTTGGAGCAGCGGGGGAGACTCGAGCACGTACTGCGTGACGCTATACGATTCGCTCTCGGATCACATGCCGAACCTGCGCGGCGTGATCTTCGCCCCGTGACACGCGACCGGGAAGGTAGATACCGGCGGGCCAGGATCATCTTGGCCCGGAAGGTCGCGGTCGGGGCGTTGATCGCGCTCATCGTTGGCGGCGCGTCCGCAGCGTGCGGCGGGTCGACGGACATTGGCCCGACGGGCCCGGACTATACCAAGGCCGCTGGCATTCAGATTCAGAACCCGATCGCCACCGGCAGTGTCGGACAGATCATCGACGTGAAGTTCATCGCCGTGAATGCGGCCGGCGGAACTCTGATCTCCGCACCGATTGCCATCTCGATATCGGCGGGGACCGCGAGCGCGACGGCGTTGGTTACGGATCTGAACGGAGCCGGCGTTGTCGAATGGAAACTCGGCAGCACGCTCGGGATTCAGACCCTCACGCTCACGTCGCCTGGCAGTAGTGCGACGGCGACGATGCCGGTCACGGTGTCGCTCGTATCGGCGGCTGGGACGTGGCGCGGTGTGACGGGCACTCAAGTCCTGACGGTAACGCTCGTCGACAACGGTGGGGCCATCAGCGGATCGGGCACCCTCACCAATACGCCGACCGGAACGCGAGCGCTCATTGCCAACGGCGCACTCGTCGGAAGCAAGGTGTCGCTGACCCTCAGCTCGGGCACGGTCCAGCCGTTCAATCTGGACGCCACGCTGGCTGGTGCGACGATGACGGGATCGCTTCT
>DATMZL010001151.1:0-4847 GCA_035607075.1 Polyangia bacterium | reverse complement strand
TCCAGGAGCTGAACCGCTCCTCTTTCTCGAGCGCCTGGTGATGGCCGAGCGACCCGGCGCGCATGCGGATCGAGATCCGGGTGGACTCGGCGCCCTTGAGGAACACGTGAGCCGCCGCCGCGTGGCCGGCCTCGTGGATCGCGACCGCGCGGGTTTCCTCCGGCACGTACTCGACACTCACCGCGGTGCCCGATTCGACCGTCGTCATCGCCTCGATGATGTCGTCGCGCGTGAAGCTGAGCCGGCCGTCGTGGTGCGCTTTCGTCAGCGCCATCGAGCAGACCTGCTCGACCATCGCCGGCGAGTAGCCGCTGGTGATGCGCGCGAGCTCGTCGCGTGCATGCGGGGTGTCGAGCTCGGGATCGTGCTGGACCCGGCCGAGGTACAGGTTGAAGATGTCCAGACGGTCGTTCTTCGTCGGCGTCCGGAACCAGACGTGGCGCCCCATCCGCCCCGGGCGCTGGAGGGCCGGGTCGAGCGCCTCGAGCGGGACGTTGGTCGCCCCGATGAAGTAGATCTGGTTGTTCGCGGGCCTCGGGGCCGGCATGCGCAGCGGCATGTTCCTGATGCGGCGCGGGACGACGTAGGTGGCGTCGAGGAAGTTGTTCATCCGGTTCGTCCAGAAGCGGCGCCAGAAGGGCGGGTTGTCGATCCCGTCCATCGTCACCAGCAGCTGGTTGAGCGCCAGCTGGCCCATCCCGCCGAACATCCCCGGCATAGCGCCCTGGTTGACGATTCCGGCGAGCTTCGTGTACCAGGTCGGGTACGCCGCGCCCGGACGGGAGTACCGATTCTCGAACATCCGCTCGCGCCAGCCGCGCGTCTCGAGGATCAGGTCGCCGGTCGGCGTCAGCGAGCCGTTGGGCCCGTAGAAGCAGTGGTCGTCGTACCGGCCGGTGGTCGACCGGGTCATCGACGAGCCCAGCGACGCGCGCCGCATGCCGACTGCGTCGATCTCGTCGATGAAGACGATGCACTGGCCGCCCCACTTGGCCGCCAGGCGCTTCGCCTTCCGGGCCATGTACCGGACGATCAACGCGTCGACCCCGATGAACGTCTGCGCGAAACCCGAGCCCGGGATCGTCACGAACGGCGAGTTGAAGCCCGTTGCGATCGCCTTCGCCAGCATCGTCTTCCCGGTGCCCGGCGCGCCGTGGAACAGGATCCCGCGCTCGCGGCGGCCGCCCGCACGCTCGAATGCCTCACCCGACGTCCACAGGGTGACGATGCGGCGCACCTCCTCCTTCGCCTCCGCCTGGCCGCGGACGTCCTCGAGCTTGACGCCCCAGTTGGCGTCGCCCGGCTCGAAGCCCTTTATCTGCGAGACCCCCATCATCATCATCGGGCCCATCAGGATCAGGAAGTTGAAGAGGAAGAAGATCGGCAGGATGATGAACTGGGCCCAGATCGACGGGTTCGTCACACCGTCCCAGAACCCGTGCCACATCGAGCTGGCCGTCCCCCACCAGGTGATGTCGCCGCCGTCGAAGACGAGCTGGAACAGGAAGACGATCGTGATCAGCACGATCACGAAGAGCGCGACACGGAAGATCGAGCGCCAGAACCAGTGGCGGCGCCGGTTGAGGACGTCCTCCTCGCGGATCTGGTCGTCGTCGAGCGCGAACAGGCTCGGTTGCGGGATGAACCGCCGGAACAGCAGGTCGAGCAGGCCGCGGAACGCGAACACCGCAAGCGCGGTCGCGATCACGGCCCAGCCCAGCGCGACGTCCTTCGACTTCCACAGCCAGAGGAAGGCGACCGGAGCCGAGAGGATCGCGACGAACGTGGCGGTGCGGCGCAGCGCCCGCCACTGGTCGTTCAGCGCGCGCTGGTCTTCGGGCGCCGTGAGCGCAGGCCGCTGCACGGGGGCGTCCGCACTGCTCATTTGCGGAGTGTAGACGCGGTTTTGGGGCCGGGGGTTAGGCTGACAGGGATGCACGACCACGCCCACGAGGCCCGTCTGAAGGGTGATCGGAGGCTCCTGATCGGCGCTCTGGCGCTGATTGCGTGCCTGATGGTGGCCGAGATCGTCGCGGGAATCGTGGCCGGATCGCTCGCGCTGCTCGCGGATGCGGGCCATCTGGTCTCGGACGTGCTCGCGCTCGCATTCGCGGTCGTGGCGGCGACCCTGGCGACGCGGCCCGCGCATGGGCGCTGGACGTACGGGTTCCGCCGCCTGGAGATCCTCGCGGCGCAGGCGAACGGCCTGTTGCTCGCCTTGGTGGGCATCTGGATCGTCTACGGAGCGATCCGCCGTCTGGTTTCGCCCGAGGACGTCCAGGGCGGCGTCGTGGTCGTCGTCGCGCTGGCCGGCATCGCCGTCAGCCTCGCCGCGGCCGCGATGCTGGCGCGTGCAAGCCGGGAGAGCCTGAACGTCCGCGGCGCGTTCCTCCACGCCGCCACCGACATGCTTGCGTTCGTGGGCACCGCCGTCGCCGGCGCGATCATCCTGCTCACCGGCTGGGATCGCGCCGATCCGATCGCCGGCCTCGTCGTCGCCGGGCTGATGTTCTGGGCGGCCTTCGGGCTGATTCGTGACTCCACGCGCATCTTCCTCGAGGCGTCACCCGGGAACATCGATCCGGACGAGGTCGCGCGCGCGATCGTCGCGGTGCCCGAGGTGCGCTCCGTCCACGACCTGCACGTGTGGACGCTGACCAGCGGATTTCCCGTGCTGTCCGCACACGTGCTCGTCTCTCCCGGGGCGGACTGTCACGGCCTCCGCCGGCAGCTCGAGGAGCTGCTGGCGGAGCGGTTCGATCTCGAGCACACGACGCTCCAGGTCGAGCACGCGCCCGGAACGGTCCAGCTCGGGCCTACGTTCCGCCGCAGAACGCCGCTGCACGGGTAGATTCCCGATCCATGCCGGCCATCTCCCTCGACGGCAAGACCGCCATCGTCACGGGCGCCTCCAGCGGCTTCGGCAAGGTGATCGCGCAGGCGCTCCGCGCCGAGGGAGTCAAGGTCGCGGTCGGCGCTCGGAGGGAGGAGCTGCTCGAGGGCGATTTCGTCCACCGGCTCGACGTGACCGACGAGGACAGCAGCCGGGAATTCGTGAAGGCTGCGGTCGAGGCGCTCGGCGGTCTGGACATCCTGGTCAACAACGCCGGCGGCGCAATCGGCCGCTACCCGTTCTGGGAGTCGAGCGAGGACGACGAGGAGTGGATGATCGAGGCGAACGTCCACGGGGTGATCCGGATGACGCGCCTCTGCCTGCCTCATATCCGCGACGGCGGCCACATCGTCACCATGGACTCGATCGCCGGTCGCCAGGCCTACGAGAACGCAGCCGTCTACTGCGCCGTGAAAGCCGCGTCGGCGATGTTCAGCCAGGCGCTGCGCGAGGATCTGCTCGGGCGGCCGATCCGCGTCACGGCGCTGGCGCCGGGCCTCGCAGGTGGGACCGAGTTCTCGCTCGTCCGGTTCAAGGGCGACGCGGAGAAGGCGAAAGCCCCCTATCAGGGCGTCGACCCGCTGACGCCCGAGGACGTGGCCGACTGCCTGATGTTCGCGCTGACGCGGCCGCTGCACGTCAACGTCGACGAGATCGTGGTGAAGGCGCTCGCGCAGACGAGCGGAGGACGCATCCACCGCACCGAGTAATAGGCCACGTGGCGCTCACCATTCTCGAAGGATCGACGTTCTGTATCTCGGACGAGCGCGGCGACATCTTCGAGCAGACCGGCGGCTTCTTCGCCCGCGACACCCGCTTCCTCTCCCTCTTCCGGCTGACGGTGAACGGTCACAAGCCGCTGCTGCTCTCGTCGGGGAAGGTCGAGTACTTCTCGGCCGCCTTCTACCTTCGCAACGCGCCCGTCGACGGCCTTGCACAGGACTCGGTCGCAATCTCCCGCGAGCGATTCGTCTCGGACGCGATGCAGGAGCGGATCGTGGTCGAGAACGTCACGACGGGGCCGGTCGCGATCGAGCTCGCGATCGAGGTGGCGAGCGACTTCGCGGACATCTTCGCCGTCAAGGAGTACGACTTCGCACTCGGCGACCCCGTGCGGGCGAAGCCGCTGCCGAGGCCGGCGCCGGCGGCCTTCGACGTCGAGCACAACCGCTTCGTGATCGACGATCCCGCCGAGGGCGGGCGCACGCACGTCACGTTCTCCGAGCCGGGGGTGGTCGACGGCGGGGTCATGCGCTACCGCGTCGAGCTGGAGCCGCGTGGCCGCTGGGAGATGACCGCGGATGTCGCGGCGGACCCGGGTGAGGCCACGTCGCTGGTCAGCCCGGGGCGCTTCGGAGAAGAGCTCGGCCGCGTCCAGGAGTCGCTGACCGCGTGGCAGCTGCAGGTGCCGCAGCTCCGAGCGAGCTGGGATGCGCTCGACCGCAGCTTCGGCCGCTCGGTCTCCGATCTGGCGTCGCTGCGCATGCGCGGCGGCAACCATGGAATCGCCAGGCTGCCGGCGGCCGGGATGCCCTGGTTCATGACCGTGTTCGGGCGCGACACGCTGATCACCTCGTACCAGACCCTGATGTTCGGGCCCGAGCTCGCCCGGGGCGCCCTCGAGGTGCTTGCCGAGCTGCAGGCGACAGGAGACGACGCTTCGATCGACGCCGAGCCTGGGAAGATCGTCCACGAAGTCCGTCACGGAAAGGCGGCGAAGGTGTGGTTCGCCCGCTACTACGGGACCCTCGATGCGACCCCGCTGTACCTCGTGCTGCTCTCCGAGGTCTGGCGCTGGACGGGCGACAACGCACTCGCGCAGAAGCTGCGCGAGCCGGCGCTTCGCGCGCTCGCATGGATCGACGAGTTCGGCGACCGAGACGGCGACGGGTTCGTCGAATACGAGCGGCGGACCGACCGGGGGCTGGAGAACCAGTCGTGGAAGGACTCCGGC
>DATMZL010000744.1:0-2991 GCA_035607075.1 Polyangia bacterium | reverse complement strand
GTTACAGGATCCCGCGCAACGAAGGGCGGACGTTGGTCCGTACGACGTCATCGTGTTTGCCGAAGTCATCGAACACCTTTACACCGCGCCCGAGCTAGTTCTGCCGTATCTCCGCGACCTCCTCGTTCCTGGCGGAGTGCTATTGCTTCAAACGCCGAACGCAGTGTCGCTTCGCAAGCGCGCCAAGCTGCTTCTCGGCGTCAACCCGTTCGAGCGCATTCGGCCGGAACGTGACAATCCTGGGCACTTCCGCGAATACACAGCGAGCGAACTGAAGGACCTTCTCGCTGGCGCCGGATTTTCGATCGACCAGGTGTGGATGAAGCACTACTTCGACGTCCGATATGCTCGTCACAATCGGGGCGACGAGCCGCCCCAGTTGGTGGTGGGCGCTCTGAAGAATGCGCTGTATCGGATGCTCCCGGCGTCGCTCCGCGAAGGGATCACGATCCTCGCCCGGAGACCTGGGCAAGCACCGTGATCGGTTCGTCGGAATCGCGCCGCTACGGCAGCGTGCCGGGCTGGAACAGATCCGCGAAGTCGTTGGCACCCGCGACGGTCGGGAGGATCGGGAGGCCGAAGATCTCCTCGACGGTCTTCACGAGCGAGCTGTGCGTGAAGGCGGCGGTGCTCGTGTAGCCCGGCTTGACGTGCGGGCCGATGGCGAAGAATGGGATCAGCGAGCTGCCGCCCTCCGGTTCGTCCCAGACGACGAAGATGACGCCCGAGTGCGCGTTCACGTAGTCGATCAACGGCGGCAGGTTGGCGGCGAGCCACGCGTCGCCCATCGCGATCGGATCGCCGGACGGACAACCCGAGTCGCCATGCATGTCGTGACAGAGGTTCGGGCTGATGAAGTTGTACTGGGCCACGGTGCCTTGCACGAACGCCTGGCCGGTCGTGAACGCGGTGTGGTGCGCGCCGCAGAGCGCGTTCGACTTGGACGGCGGGCTGCCGGCGATGTCCTGGAAGAAGATGAACGGGTCGTGCTTGGCGGCGTACATACCCGTCGAGCTGACCGGGCAGGCGCCTGACGAGCTGTTGAGGCCCTCCATAGCGCCCATCCAGGTGATGGGCGGGTTCGCGGCCATCATCTGCGTCGAGAGGTGAGCGGTGTTCTTGGTGCTGTTACCGGAGGACGGATCGGAGTCGCCCGTGAACGTCACGTCGCTGAACTTGTTCGTTCCCGCCTCCATCCAGACGTAGTGAGGCTCGCTGGGGATGCCGTCGGCCAGCGGATCGGTGAATGCCGTCGCGCGTGCGTACTTGGCGAGCAGCCCGTTCAGGTACGGGGCGTTCTTGTTGCCGTAGATCGCGGCGGCCGGCTCGTTTTCCATGGCGATCACGAAGACGTTGTTGATCTTCTGGCCGCTGGTCGTCGTCGTTGTGCCCGTTCCGCCGGTGCCGGCCGTACCGGTGGTGCTACCGCCGCCCGTTGTCGTTACGGGGCTACCGGCCGCGCCGGTCGTTCCCGCGGTGCCCGGCGTTCCTGCTGTACCGGTCGTACCGGCGGTGGCCGGCGCTCCGGCCGTACCGGTCGTACCTGCGGTGGCTGGCGTTCCAGCGGTGCCGGTCGTTCCGGCGGCGCCGGTCGTTCCAGCTGTACCCGACGTTCCCGCGGTGCCGGTGGTTCCTGCGGTGCCGGTCGTTCCGGCGGCGCCGGTCGTCTTCTCACCGCCGACGCTTCCCCCGCTGCCTGTCCCGGTAGGACCGGTGCTGACCGGCGATCCGCCCGAGCCGCCACCGGTGACGCCGCCGTCGTGAGATCCTGCGGTTCCCGTCGAACCGCCCGTGTGGGTTCCGGCGGTACCCGTCGAGCCCGTGGCGGGATCGCTGGTCCCTGTTGGACCCGATTCAGACGAGCCGCAGCCGAGCCACGGCAACAGTGCAACAGCGAGGACGAGACCGGACTTGAGGCGAACAACAGATGCCATGCCCGAGAACTACGGCTACGAGAGCGCGGGCGGACGTACGCACGGTCGAGCCTGCGCCCGCAACCCCGCGTCCTGTCGCGGAAATCTTTCGTCGAACGCCGAGCTCGTCGTCAGCCGTCGCCGTTCCATTCGAAGCTCGCCAGTCGGCGATCGCGCAAGCGATAGATGCACCGGCAGACGGTGATTCCGCCGTCGGCGATGGCGGGGAACACCGTGCCCGCGCCGAACGGCGGACGGAAGCGGACGACGGAGCAGAACAACGAGCGCTCCCGCTTCCGCTCGAATCCGCCGCAGTGCCAGGTGTAAGCCTCGATGTGATCGAGGATCGCCTTCAGCCGCTCCCGTCGTTCTTCGTCGCGCGTTGCCTCGAGCTCGTGTTTCAGATAGGGACCGAGCGCGCCGCGCGCCGCCACCGCGTCCTCCAGCGTCGTGATGAACACGCGATCGAAGCGGATCTTGTTCTGCGCGAGCGTCCGCCGGATGTCGCTCTTGTCCTCGACGATCAACGTCGGCGCCGGAATCCTCGGATCCGCCGGCGTGACGATCGCTATCAGCTCGATGAGAAGCGCCAGCCCCGCCATGCGGCTACGTTACATGCACATCCCCGTCCCCACGTCGCAAAGCGCGGGCGGCGCGCAGTCGCCGTCGCCTCTGCAGCCTTTTCCGCAGAGCGGGATCCCGGGGACGCAGCGGTAAGGAAAGCACGCGGTCGTCTGAGGGGTTTGACACGTCCCGTTTCCGTCGCAGGTCGGTTCGGCGGTCCGTGTAGAGGATCCCGCAGGACAGGTGGCGATACCGCACGCGGTCCCGGCGGGCGTCGGCCGACAGCCGCCCTTTCCGTCGCAGAAACCGTCGCCAGCGCAGCTCGAGGAGCCGTAGTCGATGCACATCCCCTTGGGATCGACCGAGCCCGCGGGAACGCTGGTGCAGGTTCCGGGCGAGAGGTTGCAAGCCTGACAGGGATCGGAGCACGCAGTCAGGCAGCAGAACCCTTGCGCGCAGTGGTCGCTCTTGCACTCGAACGAGGCCGAGCAACGAGCGCCCGCCTCCTTGAGGC
>DATMZL010001078.1:0-3340 GCA_035607075.1 Polyangia bacterium | reverse complement strand
TGGACGCGGCGGTGGGACAGCGGGCTCGGGCGGCGGCGCCGGTACGGGCGAGACGACGCTCGATCCGACGCCCGGCAACTACAAGCAGACCTGCGACGGCTCGCTGGGCGTGATGATCGATGCGACCCACTTCCTCGACGGCAACGACGAGGAGCAGGGCCTGCGAATCTACACGCGCGGCGCGAACGCGAACCCGCTGAAGACGATCGACATCAGCTCGATGATCGGCCTCTCGACGAGCGACGAAGCCGACTTCGAGGACGCCGCCCGCATCGGCGACCGCGTCTACGTGATCGGGTCACACGGCCGCAACAAGGACGGCAAGCTCGATCGCGCGCGCTATCGCTTCTTCGCGATGGACGTCACCGGCGCCAGCCCGAGCATCACGCTGACCGTTCCCGGTTACACGACGAAGCTGCTGGACCAGATGCTGATCGCGGCGAACTGGACGACGCCCGACACGACCGTGATCGCGGCGCTGACCGCTGCCTCGAACCTCGGCACCTCCACGGACGCGAGCCTCGCGCCGCTCGCGGGCGGCACGAACATCGAGGGCCTGGCGTGGGCGCCGACCGCATCGCGGCCCAACCAGCTGCTGATCGGCTTTCGCAATCCACCCGTGAATGGGAAGGCGATCGTCGTGTCGCTGCTGAACGCCGCAGACGTCGTTACCGGATCTACAGCCCAGTTCGGCGAAGCGGCGCTGCTCGATCTCGGCGGGCTGGGAATCCGCGCGATGGCCTGGTCGCCGCTTCACGCCGCGGTCCTGCTGATCGCGGGCCCGCACGACGACAGCGCCGGCCCGTTCCGGCTGTTCAAGTGGTCAGGCGCGACGGCGGACGCGCCGACGGTCGTACGCGACATCACCGGCGTCCCGTCCAGCTCGGCGCCCGAGGCGATCGTCACCTACCCGAACACGCGCGACGTTCAGATCCTGTTCGATCAGGGCGATCACGACATCAGCGGCGACACGTGCAAGAACGCCTCGGACTCCGCGAAGTACTTCGCGGACACGATCGTGCACGTTCCTTAATCGGTCTGCGCCAGCCGTTGCTGGCGCCACGCGGCCGGCGAGGCGCCCGCGATCTTCTTGAACGCGCGGCTGAAGGCAGCCTCCGAGTCGTAGCCGACCTCGACGGCGATGGCCGCCACCTTGGCTGCGCCGTCGGTCAGCAGGCGCGCGGCCATCTGCATCCGCCAGCGCGTCAGGTACTGCATGGGCGGCTCGCCCACCAGCCGCGCGAAGCGATCCGCGAACGCCGACCGCGACATGCCGACGTCGCTCGCCAGCTCGTCCAGCGTCCAGGCGTGGGCGGCGCGTTCGTGCAGCAGGGCCAGGGCGCGGCCGACGAACTCGTCGCGCAGGCCCGCCAGCCATCCCGCCTGCTCCGGCGGCAGCGCCGCCACGTGCCGCCGGATCACCTCGACGAACATCAGCTCGCTGAGGCGCAGGCGAACGCTCTCCGCGCCGGGCACCTGATCCCGCGCTTCGGTCAGCGTCAGGTCCATCAGGCGGCGCAACCGATCGTCCTGGGCGCTGGCCGCGCCCTTGATGTGCAGCAGGCGGGGCAGGGTGGCGATCAGCGGGTTGAACGGCCGCGCGTCGCAGCCGAGGAAACCGCAGATCGCGCCGACCTGTTCGGGGCCGCCGCCGCCAAACTTCATCGAGAAGGGAAGCTGGCCGCTCTTCATGCCGCGTATGAACCCGAACGCCTGGTCGACGTCGGGCGGCGTCGGCTCCTGGCGTACGAACGACATGAAGTAACCATCGCCGCGCGGAAACACGATCACGTCGCCGGCTTCGAGGCGCACCAGCGGGCCGTCCAGCAGCCCGCCCCAGCAGGCGCCGTGTGTGATCACGTGAAATGAGATCACCTGCTGCGCGCGGGGTACGAGCACCGGCGCCAGCGTCACGCCGTCGGGCATTCCGTTGGCCCACGGCGCCGACGACTCGAGCATGAAGAAGACGGCGCCGTGCAGGCGGACGGTCTTCAGCACATCCGACAGCGGATCGCGCAGCGGGCCGGATCGCGAACGATCCGTCGGTTCTGGACGCTCCAGCAAGGTTCCCGGACGCTCGGTCATGGTCGCGCTTCCCTCTCCCAGGTAACCACACAGTTGGAGCTTCAAACAACGGAGGACGCCATGGAAACGACACTTGAGCAGGTGAATGTGAAAGACCAGCAGCAGGCGACGTGGAACAAGTTCGCAGCCGGGTGGAAGAAATGGGACGACCTCGTCCTGGCCTGGATCACGTCCGTCGGCGACGCGTTGCTCGACGACGCGCGCCTGAAGCCGACGTCGCACGTGCTGGACGTCGCCGCCGGGACGGGCGAGCCGGGCCTGTCCGCGGCGGCTCGTTCGCCGCAGGGCAAGGTGACGATCACGGATCTCGCCGAGAACATGCTGCGCGTCGCCGAGGAGAACGCGGCACGCCGCGGCCTCAAGAACGTAGAGACACGTCAGGCCGACGCCGGCGCGCTGCCGTTCGCCGACGCGAGCTTCGACGCCGTCACGGCGCGGTTCGGCTTCATGTTCTTCCCCGACGTGCTGGCGGCGGCGCGCGAGCTGGCGCGGGTCGCGCGTCCCGGCGCGCGCGTCACCACCGCCGTCTGGGGAGCGCCCGAGAAGAACCCGTGGGCGACGACGATCATGAGCACCATCGCCAAGCACGTCGACCTGCCGGCGCCGCCGCCGGGTGCGCCCGGCCTGTTCCGCTGCGCGGCCCCGGGCTACATGGCGGGTGTGTTCCGCGACGTCGGCCTGCGGAACGTGACCGAGCGCGAGGTCCCCGTGCCGGCACAGTTCGACGACGCGCTCCAGTACTTCACGTTCATGAACGAGATAGCGGCACCGGTGGTGGCCGGCATGGCGCTGGCCGGCGAGGCGACGCGCGTGAAGATCCGGGACGCCGTGATCGCGGCCGTCGGTGGCCCGGGGAAGAAGGTCACGATCGGCGCGACCGCCATCGTGATCACGGGCGAGAAGTAGTTCGTTCTCCTCGGAACGGCGCCGTTCGCGTACGATCGGCCCGTGCTCGGACTGGCGCTGTTCCAGAAGGAACAATAGTCGCACACCGCGCCTACGGCGCGGAGCGACTAGGGCATGAACGCGACGCGCGCGCCGATCAGGATCCACTCGTGGATGGACTTTCGAGTGAAGTCCTCGTCCATCGTGTTCGACATGTTGTTGCCGGTCGTCGTCGTGGCGCGGTGACGAAACTGCCCGAACGAGAGGCTGAAGAACGGCGCCAGCGCGACCTTCTGCGCGATCTTGTAGTCGGCGCCGATCTGGATGTTCGCGAACTCGAAGCCTGACCACGTGGAATCGGTGCTGGTCG
>DATMZL010001059.1:0-2767 GCA_035607075.1 Polyangia bacterium | reverse complement strand
GTCCGCGCCGAACTTGGCGCAGATCACGGTGGCGATTGGCAGAAGCTGCATACCCTGGCCGACCGTGAACGTGAGCTGGACGCCCTCCTGGCCAAGCGGATGACCGAGTGGGAGGCGGCGACCGCGGCCGTCCTCAACCAGTCGGCGACATCGTCCGATTGACTGAAAGAAACAATCCCGGCGGGCGGCGATCGATTTCGGCGTTGCGCGGCGCCCGTCGGACCCTAGTTTGATCGTGTAGACTCGAAGGTGACAGCGCCGGGAGGTTTTCGTCCGGATGCGTTCTGGCTTGGTCGGTTCTTTCAGGGTTGCTCTCGTGATGGCGTCAATCGGAGGCGCCGCGGGATGCGCCGCCCACCGATCGCCGACAGCGAACGCAGGCTCGACCGCGGCGGGCCCGCAGGTTTCAGGCGTGTGGGATGCGGTCACGTCGGCGACGATCGACGAGGGCGTCGCCGCGGGCGATGTGAAGATCGAGAAACAGGAGTGGCACCTGTCGCAGTCGGGCAGCGCCATCCGCGGTTACTACATCGCCGCGCTCACGTACGTTTCCGGTGACGGGCGGCCGTATGTCTGCAGCCGCCAGCCGCAGTTCTCCGCGTTCCAGCGCTTCGAGGTCGCCGGACACGTGCAGGCCGGGGCGATCGAAATTCAAGAGATGGGCCAGGCCGACAATCCCAGCGAGAGCCGCTGCGATCCTGGCATGCGCCAGCTCGCGCGCTATCGAGGGTTGCTGGACGGTGACGTGCTGACGCTGGTCAGCGGCCGTCAGCAGACGCGGCTCTACCGAATTCACGCGACCACGACGACCCTGATGCCTTCCGGACGCACGGTCGCCGACGCGACGACGCCTGCGACCTCGCGCGATCGGAGCGCCGACAGCGCGGCGGCGCCCGCGAGCCGCGCGATGTCGATGGCCCCGTTGCCGGTCACACCGGGGGCCCTGAACGCGGACGTCAGCGGGACGTGGATCTGGGAGCACCAGGGCAGTGTGCCGGGCGGCGATCAGAAGCAGGAACGCGAAGAGTGGCACGTCGAGCAGAACGGCACGAAGATCTCCGGCTACTACGACCGCATCGTCCACCAGGTGTCGACGGACGGCCACGCGTACCGCTGCAGCATGGCGCTCGAGTTCCAGATCGCGACGCGCTACCAGTTCAGCGGCGACGTCAGCGGTGACGAGGTCCGCATCATCGAGAGCTCGTACGAGGTGCTGTCGCCCAGCGCCTGCGACAACGGCAAGCGCCGCCTCGACGTCTACCAGGGCAAGGTGTCGACCGACGAGATCCGCCTGGTGTGGGGCATGGGCGGCCAGGTCCTCCGCCGCCCGCGCCCGGACGTCCCGACGCAGCGGTTCTAGCCGGGGCGCGACTACCGTGCGTGCGTCTTCACCTCCGCCCTGACGGGACGATTGTCACCAGGGACTGCTTCGCGCCGATCGTTTTCTGGTCGGCCGTCGTCGCGGTCCTGGTCGTGGACGCGACGACCCGCCGAAACGGCTTGCCCTCACCCCGACCCCCCGACCCTCTCCCGCAAGCGGGAGAGGGAGAAAGAAACACCGGCGGGCGCGACCGCGAAGACGATCGCCTGCGCGCTAGCCCTTGGACTTCAGCTCTGTGTCGATGACGGTCTTGAACTGCTCGAAGGGCTGGGCACCGACGACCTTCGTGCCGTTGATGAAGAAGGTCGGCGTGCCGGTCGCGCCGACGGCGGCGCCTTCTTTCGCGTCGGCGTCGACCTTGTCCTTGAACTTGCCCGAATCGAGCGCCGCCTTGAACTTGCTCATGTTGAGGCCCAGCTCCTCGGCGTACTTCTCGAGGTTTGGCCGGTCCAGCGCCTGCTGATTTGCGAACAGCTTGTCGTGGTACTGCCAGAACTTGCCTTGCTCGTTGGCGGCCAGCGCCGCTTCGGCCGCCAGGTGCGCCTTGTCGTGGAACGGCAGCGGCAGCTGCTTGAAGGCGATCTTCACCTTCCCTTTGTACTCGTCCTCGATCTGCTTCATCACCGGCACCGCGCGCGAGCAGAACGGGCACTGGAAGTCGCTGAACGCGACGACCGTGACCTTGGCGCCGCTCGGCCCTTTGACCGGCGCGTCGCCCAGCTTGATGTTCTGCTTGCCCTCGGGCGCCGCGGGCGCGCCGCCCGACGGCGAGGGCGGAGGCGCGGCCGCCGCCGACTCGATGCGCTTCTTGTAGACGTCCTTGACCGGCGTCCCCTTCTTGATCAGGTCGTCGGCCTGCTTGATCTCGTCGTCGATGATCTTCTCGAACGCGTCCTGCGGCTGTGCGCCGACCAGCTCGCGCCCGTTGATGAAGAACGTCGGCGTCCCGTTGGCGCCCGCCGCTGTCCCAGCCTTCGAATCCTGGTCGACCTCCGCCTTGATCTTGGGGTCGTCCCAATCCTTCTTGAACTTGGCGGCATTCAGGCCGACCTCGCCCGCGTACTTCTCGATGTCGGCGCGCGTGAGCGCGGTGTTGTTCTCGTACATCTTGTCGTGCAGCTTCCACGCCTTGTCGTGGTCCTGGCGCGCGGCGGCCTGGAACGCGGTCGCGGCGTCCATCGCGTGGTCATGGAACGGCAGCGGCTGGTTCATCCAGACCAGCGCCAGGTCCTTGCCGTACTTGTCGAGGACCGCTTTCACCGTCGGCTCGGAGCGCTTGCAGAACGGGCACTGGAAGTCGCTGAACTCGACGACGGTGACTTTGGTCGCGGCGCCGCCGCGGCGCAGGTTGTGCGCGAACGGAACGACCTTCTTCGAGCCGCCCGC
>DATMZL010001656.1:0-3507 GCA_035607075.1 Polyangia bacterium | reverse complement strand
GGTCTGCTGGATCGGCGCCGCGTTCGGCCCGTGATAGACGGATCCGCGAACTGTCGCGTCCGCGCGCAGGACGACCCCCGGCTTGCTGAGGATGGTGCCGACCAGCGTCGATACGCCGATGTTGGTGGTGTTGTTCGCTTCCGGAACGGCCGTGCCCGTGTTCGACACAAGTCCCAGATCGGTCGTCGCCAGCTCGTGCACATGCGCGCGATCGTTCACCAGCAATGATCCCGACGCAGCGAAGGCGAAATCGGTGGGGTTCTCGCCCGAGAGCACGGGCAGCGCGAAGGGAGTGGTCAGCGCCGATCGAACGGTGGTGACGCCGTCACCGGATGCCCCGTCGCCCTGGGCACAACCGAATCCGAACAACGCGATCGCCGTCAACCATCGCTTACCGAGTCGAGCCATTCCCAACCTCCTTGCCCGCAAATCGGGGCGCGTCGATCTAAGCCGCCATCGAAAAGACGTGTCAACGAAAGTTGCGGTTGCGTCGCTGACGCGAAAGCACACGCACGCAACTGTCAGGGCGGCGGTTGCCAGGGACGCGCGTGCGCCTGCAAGCGCTCGTCGAGCCGCAAGATCAGATCATCCTCCGCGAACGAATGCTGGTACGACGTGTCCGCGTAGTCGGGTCCTTCCTTTGGCGTCGACTGCTCGATCTCGCGGGAGGCGACGCGCAGGCACGGCCCGCCGGCGATGAAGACCTCGCGCCGCGCACGCGCCGGGCGGCCGGCCGACGTCAGGCGCGACGCGCCGATGGTCGTGTCCTTCCACCCGGTGGCGATCAACCCCGTGTCGTCGGGCGCGCCGGCCGGCACGGGGAAACCATCCTCGATGAGCAACTGCCGCACGACCTCCGCGACCTCGCGCACCGGCATCGCGTAACAGTTGCCCTCGCGGTGGGCCATCTTGCGCAGGTGTTCCTGCCACCGCTCGTCGCACCCGCGGCAGCTGGATAGCCCGAGGACCACCGCGCCGGCGAGGAGCACCGCGCGAGCGCGATTCCGCACCGCCCTCATGCGAGCGCCTCGCGGCATGCGCGCCATTCCTCCGGAACCGCGGCGCCGGCCGCGGCGACGATG
Source organism: Polyangia bacterium (assembly GCA_035607075.1). Classification (GTDB taxonomy): domain Bacteria; phylum Myxococcota_A; class Polyangia; order Fen-1088; family Fen-1088; genus JADGRB01. The sequence continues at coordinate 2,425 of DATMZL010001656.1, read as the reverse complement.
CCGCCGGCGATCGCACACGTCGTGTCGCGATCGCCGAGGCCCGATACGGTCTGCCACATCGCCTCGGCGTAGTCGTCGAGGTGACGCGCGGCGCACCAGAGCGCGAACGGAACCGTGTCGGCGGAAGAGACGCGCGAACCGTTGCCCAGCGCCGCGACGGCGGCGGGGACATCGGCGTCCGCCGGCAGCGCGAGCGCGCGCGCGATCCCGTCGCGCGTCTCGCCGCCCGGCGTGTGGTCGCGGGCGGTCTCGAGAAGAGCGCGCGCGAGCCCGCCCGCGCGCGCGCCGCGCGTGCTCCACGCCCACGCCGTCGCCGCCGCGACCGCCGCCGCGCCCGCCTGCCCTTCCGGATGCGCGTGCGTGATCTCCGCCGACGCGATCGCGGCGGCCGCCGCCGCGTCGATGTCGTCGGCGTGGTAAGCGCCGATCGGCGCGGCGCGCATGGCGCCCCCGTTGCCGAGCGATCCGCGCCCCTCGAACGGGGCCGCGGCGGCGATCTTCCAGGGCGCGCCCGCGGCGATGTCCGCGAGGATCTCGTGCGCGGTCGGCCCGTAGCCGCGATGGCGGTTTGCGATGTACCGGCGCGCGAACGTCGCGGCCAGACGGTCCTGGTGGATCCCGCCGGCCGCCTGCAGGACCTCGACGATCCCGAGCGCCATCTCCGTATCGTCGGTGTAGCGCCAGGGCGGCGCCGGGACCGCGCGCGCAGCGATCAGCTGCTCGACCACGTGCGGGTGCGTGAAGAAGCGCTCGCCGAAGGCATCGCCGACCGACAACCCTTCCAGCGCCACGCGGGCGCGGGCCATGCGCGCGTCGTGATCGGCCGGCCCGGGCATCGGGCGATTTTAACCGCACGAGACCTCAACATTTTTCGATCAATTCCTTCCGATCGAGACATCAACAGCACATGACCCGGTTTCTACGCGTCACGGCAACGGTCGCGCTGCTGGCTTCGGGGTGCGCCGGAGGCTCCAGCGGGGGCGAAATGACGGGCACGGGAGGCGGTCCCGGCGCCGGGACGGGCGGCGGCTCTGGCGTCAGCGGCGGGGAGACCGGCGGCGCGACGACGACGGGCACCGGCGGTGCGGCCGGCAGCGCCGGCAACCCGGGCGATGCCGGCAACGGTGGATCAACGGGCGGCCAGATCACCGGAACGGGCGGCGCCGCCGGAAACGGCGGTAGCACGGGCGCCGCGGGCACCACCGGCGCAGCCGGTCGCGGCGGCACCACCGGCGCCGCGGGCGCGGCCGGCACCACCGGCGCAGCCGGTCGCGGCGGCACCACCGGCGCGGCCGGCGCCGCGGGCACCACAGGCGCGGCCGGTCGCGGCGGTACCACCGGCGCCGCGGGCACGACGGGGACGGCGGGCACGTCCGGCAGCGCGGGTGCGCCCGGTCCCGCGATCGCGTTCCCCGGCGCGCAGGGCTTCGGCAAGAAAGCGACCGGCGCCCGCAACAGCGGCACCGTCTATCACGTGACGAATCTGAACGACACGGGCGCCGGATCGTTCCGCGATGCCGTGAGCGCATCGAACCGCTTCGTCGTGTTCGACGTGGGCGGCTACATCCAGCTCGTGACCGCCGTGTCCGTGAAGAGCAACATCACGATCGCCGGCCAGACCGCGCCCGGCGGGGGCATCGGCTTCCGCGGCGGCGAGATCTCGTTCGCCAATCAGTCGAACATCATCATGCGCCACGTCCGCATCCGTCCCGGCAGCGAGACCGCGAGCACCGAGGACGACGCGCTCAGCCTGTACAAGGCGAACACCGTGATGATCGATCACTCGTCGTTCGAGTTCGCGCCCTGGAACAACATCGACGCCGTCAGCGACGATTGGCAGAACTTCCCGGTCACCGACGTCAGCATTCAGGACACGTTGAATGCCGACCCGACCGGCCAGCAGTTCGGCGCGCACACCGAATCGGTCTCCAGCCAGATGGCCTGGTACCGGAACATCTTCGCGAACTCGCACAACCGCAACCCGCTCGCCAAGGTCAACACCGTGTTCGTGAACAACGTCCTCTACAACGACTCGGCCGGGTACACCACGCACACCAGCACGAACTTTCAGCACGACATCCTGAACAACTACTTCATCTTCGGCCCGGCCTCGACGGGGACCGACAACACCTGGTACCAGGTCGACAAGAACCAGTCGATCTACTACGCGGGCAACCTGAAGGACACGAACCTGAACGGCACGCTCGACGGCGCGGCGACCACGCCGTACTGGTACCAGGGGCCGGGGCCAATTCTCACGGCCGCGTGGTCGGCGGAGAGCAACGCCACCCCGCCGCTGAGCACGGCCTCCGGCGCGCGCGTCGCCATCTCGCTCGCCGGCGCGCTCCCGCGCGATCCCGTCGACGCCCTCGTCATCAGCCAGGTGATGACGCTCGGCAAGGGAACCACGGGGGCGGGCGCGAAC
>DATMZL010000771.1:0-5110 GCA_035607075.1 Polyangia bacterium | reverse complement strand
TCTCAACCAAGCAAGCGCGGGACCAATTCCCTCGGCCGCGATTCGCGCGGACATCGCCCGCGGCCGGCGCCCACCGCTGCCAATTTGGCGCCCGCCGCGCCGGCCGACTGTGCTTTCGACAGCGTACAATCGTGGTCGGGTGCTGCCCGCGCCGATCCGTCGATCGCTGTGGCTGCTGGCGTGGGTCATCGCCGGCGTGCTCGGCACGGTCGTGCTCATGCGCCTGGTCTGGCACGACGGTCTGTGGCTGTTCCTGCTGTGTAACATCGTCACGCCGTACATTTATTTGCCGGCGTGGCTCATCGCAGGGTGCGCGGCGTTCGCGCGCCGATGGCGTCTGTTCGCCCTGTCGCTGGCGCTGATCATCTTTCATTTCAACTGGGTGCTGCTTCCCCTGCTGCCGCGTTCGCCGCCCGCGACGGCAGGACGAACATTACGCGTCGCCAGCGCGAACCTACTGGTGGTCAACGAGACGCCGGAGGCGCTGGCCGCGGAGCTCGAGCGGTTCGACGCCGACGTCTACTTCCTACAGGAGCTGTCGGCCGACTGGGACGAGGCGTTCGAACGGCTCGGATTCTGGCGCCGGTATCCGTTCAACCGGCGGATCAACGGCGAGGACGCGTTCGGCGCCGCGATCGCGTCGCGGCTACCAGTGCGTGATCTGGAGGTGTTCTGGAGCGCCGAGCTACCGCAGCTGCGCGGCGTTCTGCGGCTCGACGACCGCGACGTCGAGCTGGTGAGCATCCACCTGCTTCCGCCGCGAACGCTGGACTACACGCGTTACTACCACCTGGGCGCCGACGCGTTGCTCGACATCGTGCGCCGTTTCGGATCACGCAGCTTCATCGTCGCCGGTGATTTCAACTCCACGCCCGATTCGGATTTCGCGACGCGAATGCGCGACGTGGCCGACGACGCGTGGGAGGCGGGTGGCCGCGGCTTCGGCTTCACCTGGCCGAACGGCATGTTCCAGCTTCCGCCCATCCGTCTCGACCACGTGTTCGTGTCGCGCGATCTGGGCGTGCTGGGCGCGCGCGTCGGCGTCGGCGCAGGCTCCGATCATCGCCCGGTTGTAGCGGACATCGCGCGGCGCGCGGCTTTCGCACGGTAGCTACTCGAACCAGATCGTGATCGCCCGTTCGACGCCGCCGAGGCTGGCCGTGACCCGGTGTTCGCCCGGGGAGGGAACGAAGCGATCGGCGGTGGCGCCGTCGACCGTCCAGCGCACCGGCGCCCGCGCCGGGATCGCGCGCAACGGCGGTCGCTGCTGCGCCGGCGCGCGCTCGGGGTCGAGTAGGAATCGCGCGCCGTCCGCCGGATAGGTGATGGCCAGCGTTGCGCCCGCGCCGCCCTGCCCGCTTTCATCCGGGCAATCGAACGGCCGCGGGTGCACCAGGCCATGCACGCGCGCCCAGCCTTCCACCTCGGCCGGGAACTTCACCTCCGGTCGTCCGCACGCGCGACGGTGCCAGGTGCAGAGCTCGCGTGGGCGCGTCCCGGCCGCGAAGATCTCGTGCTTGTGCGGGCAGTCCGGCCCGGGAAGCATCCCCGACAGCGCACAGACCTCACCGCGTTCGAGCGACGGTGGACGTACGGGCGCGGTCGGCGAACCGAAGCGCGCCGCCAGCGACACGAACGCCGCGCGCACCAGGGGCGCCGCGCCCTGCATCGCCATCACGCCGGCGGTCGGGCTGCCGTCGAAGTTGCCGCCCCACGCGCCCACCGTGTATTCGGCGGTCGTCCCGAACGCGAGATCGTCCGTATAGGCGCGCGTCGTCCCCGTCTTAAGCGCGACCGGAAAGTCGAGAATCATCGGCGCGCTGCTCCCGAACATCGGCCGACGGGCGTCTGGGTCCGACAAGATGTCGAAGATCAGGTAAGCGATCTCGGGCCTGAAGATCGTCGTCGGCTGCGCCAGCGCCGGCACGCGCGCCGTCCGGCCCGCTATGGCGACGCGCGCGATCGCCCGCGGCTGCACGGCCCGACCGCCGTTGCCGAACGCCGCAAACGCGCCGGCGTATTCGATGATGCGAAATTCCGCCTCACCGATCGCCAGTGACAGAGGGTACTTCTCGTCGGGGTCGGTCAAGGTCGTCAGGCCGGCGAGACGCAGGCGTTCGACGAGCGCGGGCGGCCCCACGCGCGCCAGCGTGTGCACGGCCGCCAGGTTGTAGGACCCGGCCAGCGACTCGCGGTAGCGCGCGGCGCCGTGCTGCTTGACCTCGGCGGTGTACGTCTCGCGCGTCTCGCCCGGCAACACGACGTCGTACGCAAGCGTCGCCGGCGAATCGCCCGCCTCCAGCGCCAAGCCGTAGACGAACGGCTTCAGCGTCGACCCGGGGCGCCGGCGGATCGTGGTCACGTTCACCGCGCCCGCGTGGCGCGCATCGAAGTAGTCGCGCGACCCGACCATCGCCAGCACGGCGCCGTCGCGGTTCCGGATCACGACCACTCCCGCCTGCGAGATGCCGCGCCCGCCGACGGCCTCGAGGTGGTCACGCACGGCGATCTCCAGCCGCTGCTGCAGCGGCCCGTCGAGCGTCGTCTCGATCGTCGCGCCCGCGCGCTCGTCGGGCCGCAGCTGGGCGAGCACGTGCTCGACAAAGTGCAGCGCCCGCAACTCTGGGTGCTCGCGCCGGAACACGAGCGGCGTTCGCTCGGCGACGTCGCGCGCCGCCGCCGTGATCAGCCCCGCATCCTGCATCAGCCCGAGGATGTGCCGGCGCCGCGCGATCGCGGCGTCGAAGTGCTGGAACGGGTCGTAGGCCGCAGGACCGCGCGGCAGGACGGCGAGGAAAGCCGCTTCACCCAGCGAAAGCGCACCGGCCGGTTTGCCGAAGTAGAAGCGCGCCGCCGCCTCCGCGCCCCACGCGCCGTTGCCGTAGTAGACGCGGTTCAGGTACTGCTCGAAGATCTCGCGCTTCGACAGCACGCGTTCGATGCGTCCGGCGACGACGGCCTCGTAGATCTTTCCCCGCAACGACCGCGGGTGCGGGTCCAGCTGCCGCGCGAGCTGCATAGTCAAAGTCGAACCGCCGAAGGCGGCGCGGCCACGCGCCAGGTCCAGCCAGCCGGCGCGAAGAATGCCCACGGGGTCGACGCCGGCGTGCGTCCAGAAGCGGCGGTCCTCGCTGGCGATCGTCGCGTTGCGCAGGTGGACGGCGATCGCGTCCAGCGGCACCCAGGTCTCGCGACCGCCCGCCGCGGTCGCGTCCTGGCGCAGAACGTTCCCTTGCGCGTCCAGCACGGTCAACGAAGCGGCGTGCCACGGTTCCAGCCGCTCGCGCGGGAACGACCCCACGTGCACGGCGACCCACCACGCCAGCGGCGCCGTGACGACGGCCGCCGCCAGCAAGAGGACGGCGCTGCGCACGTAACGTCGGTAGCGATGCAGGTTGGCGATCGCGTGCATCGTTACTCGCGCACGACGAAGGTTCGCGGCGCGTTCCGGGCCGCGATCTCCGGCTGGTACATCTCTTCGGCGGTCGTTCCGGCGACCACGAAGGTGCCGGCCGTCGTGGCCCGCGCCAAGTAGTCGAACGACACGGGCCCCGGATAGAGGTTGTCGATGAATACCAGCACGCGATCGTCGCCCATCTCGCGGAAACTCGGACGCCAGTCGTCGTAATCGTCGAGGTCCTCGGCTTCACCCGCGCCGCGCGGCGTGTCCTTCTTCGGCGCGCCCCCGCTGGTGGCGAGCTTGGTGTTGATCGGCTCCAGGCCCGCGGGCACGGGATCGTCGACCGCCAGGTGATTGCGCCAATCCGACGACGACACTGTCACGCGCACGCGCACGACGCTGCCGACCTTGACGCCCTTATGGGGATCGATCGGCGCTTCGCTGGCGGGATCGAGGTATTCGCGCCGGACGGTCACGTGGTTCTCGTAGGGTTTCTGGTGCGCGACATCGCGGCGGAAGCGCAGCACCGACGAATAGAAGACGTCGCCGCCGGTCGCGCGGATCGTCAGCGGCGCGGTCGGCGGCTTCGCGACGTCGAGCGAGACCGACGCCCGCCGGATGTGCGTGTTCTTGCCCTTGAAGTCACCGTCCAGCACCTTGCGATCGCCGAGCGTGGCGCTGACCGTCAGGTTGCCGAGCGGACGCGACTTCACGTAGTGCGTGAGCGCGACCAGCGCATAAAGGTTGTCCTGGGTCGTCATCCAGCGCCCCTGCCGCCGCTGGCCGAACAGTCCTTTGACCAGCCGGGGAAGCATCGGCTCCGACGGACGCAGATCCAGGAACGCATCCGTCGCGATGGCGGTTGTCCGGACGTCATCGCTCATGTACCAGCTCAGGTGCTCGCCGCCCGGCTCGCGGATGATCGCCGTCGCGCCCCTGGGCTCCGCCGCGCGGACCAGATCGTCGAGCAGTCCTGTCACAGCGGGATGCTGCGGCCCCAGGTTCAGCGCCAGCGCGCGCGCGAGGAACGCCTCGCCGAACCGCGGCAGCTCGGCCTTCCGTTCGAGAAGCTTGTTAGCGTAGCCGGGATCCGGCGTCTTCAGCATGCCGAGCACGTGCACCGCGAACGCGCGGCTTCCGAGCTCGCCGAGCTCGCTGTGAGCGCCACCGGCTACCGTCGCGTCGCGGCCCAGCTGCGCGCGCAGATAGGTCGTGCCGCGATCGATCATCCCGGGCGGCAGCTTGTGTCCCGCCTCCTGGGCCAGCTGCAGCCCCCACAGCGCGAACGCGGTCAGGTACGGCTCCGGCTGACCACCCACCCACAGCGAGAACCCGCCCTCATCGGTCTGGAACTTTTCCAGCTTCGACAGTCCGGCCCGGATGAACCGCTGCAAAGCCGGCCCGTCCAACCCGGGCAGCTTGAGCGACTTTGCGAGCTCCTCGACGGCGACCAGCGGGATCAGACGCGACGTCGTCTGTTCGAGGCAGCCGTACGGGTATTCGATCAGATCGCGCAGGCCCTCCTCCAGGCCCGCGACACCATCCGGATCGGTCGACACCTCCAGCGACGCCGACGAGGGCGTGATACCGGTGGGCAGCTTCACCGCGATCTCCGCGGCGTTGGTCGTGTGACCTTCCGCGACAAGCTCCGTCTCGACGGGCGTCGGATAGTGAACGGGGATCTTCAATTCCAGTCCGTCGGTCTCGCTG
>DATMZL010001545.1:0-4141 GCA_035607075.1 Polyangia bacterium | reverse complement strand
CGCGGGCGGCGCTTCGATGCGCGCCGAATCAGGTTCGACGAGGATGCGGACCGGCGGGCGCTCGGCGTCGCCACGCACGCCCCACACCAGACGGAACGACTGCGACGACGCGATCTCGTGGACCAGCTGGCTGCCGGCTGTCAGACGCTCGACGATGCGCAGCCGCCAATAGATACACGGCTGATCCGTGACCGGCGAGCGAACGACCTCCGTTCCGGGCTCGACCTGCGCCGCGAACCTCACCTGCGACTGCATCAGTTGTCGTCCTCGCTACCGGGCGTCGTCGTCCCGCTGCCGCTGCCGCTCGCGTTGTACTCCTCGAGCTTGCGGTACAAGGTCTTGCGGTCCAACCCCAGGCGTTGCGCCGCGCGGGTCTTGTTGCCTCCCTCCGCGGCCAGCACCTTCATAATGTAGTCACGCTCCAGTTCGGCGAGCGTCAGCCCCCGCGCGAGCGCGCCCCCGAACGGATCCGCTTCGGCGGCCTCCGTCGCGGGCGCTTCGACCGGCCGTCGATCGCGCGTCGACGGCAGCGGCGGCAGATCGTCGACGCGCACCAGCGGTCCTTCGACAAGCGCGACCGCGCGCTCGACGACGTTCTCCAGCTCGCGCACGTTCCCGGGCCAGCCGTAGGCGAGCAACGCCTTCTTCGCCGCCTCGTGAAACGCACGCACGTCCTTGCTCGCCTTGCCGGCGCTACGCACCAGGAAGTGCTCCGCCAGCGGCAGGATGTCGTCGGCGCGATCGCGCAGCGCCGGAAGGTGGATGTGAATCACGTTCAACCGATAGAAGAGGTCCTGCCGGAACGTGCCGTTCGCCAGGTTCTCTTCCAGATCTTTGTTGGTCGCGGCGACGATGCGCACGTCGACCTTCTGGCTGCGCGCCGCGCCCAGCGGCCGGATCTCCCCCTCCTGCAGGACGCGCAACAGCTTCGCCTGCAACGCCGGCGACAGCTCGGCGATCTCGTCGAGGAAGACGGTGCCGCCGTCCGCCTCGACGAACAGGCCCGCCCGATCCGTGCGCGCGTCCGTGAACGCGCCCCGCTTGTAGCCGAACAGCTCGCTCTCCAGCAGCGTGTCGGGAATCGCCGCGCAGTTGATGGCGACGAACGGCCGATCGCGGCGCGGGCTGTTGAAGTGCAACGACTTCGCCACCAGCTCCTTGCCCGTCCCCGACGCGCCCGTGACCAGCACCGACGCCGCCGACCCCGACAGGCGGCGGATCAGCGCGAACATCTCCTGCATCGCCGCCGACTTCCCGATGATGTTTCCCCACCGGTAGCTGCGCTGGACCTCGTCGCGCAGCCGCGCCAGCTCGGTCCGCAGCGCGCGCTCGTCCAGCGCCTTCTGCACGGAAAGGATCAGCTGATCGACGTCGAAGGGCTTCGTGATGTAGTCGAACGCGCCCAGCTTCACGGCGCGGATCGCCGTATCGATCGATCCGAACGCGGTGATGGTGATGACGTGCGGCGACGGCGTGACCGCCTTGATCTCGCGCAGCATGTCCAGACCGTCGAGGTCCGGCATCTTGACGTCGGAGATCACCAGGTCGACCCCGCCCTGCTTCACGCGCTCGATACCGGCGCGACCGCCGCCGGCGTCCTCGACGGTGTAGCCGTCCTCTTCCAGCGCCTCGCGCAGCATCATGCGCATCGCTCGGTCGTCCTCGACGATCAGAATCGTCGCGCCGCGCCCGCTGCTGGCCGGCTCGGGTGCGATGTCGGAGATCGTGGGAGCCGCGTCAGCCATGCGCTTCTAGGAAGTTCCCTCAATCCTTGCCCATCGACTTCGCTTGTTCAACCCCCGGATCGCTCTCGGCTCCGTCCGCGGGACGATTTCCCGGCTCATCCGCCTGCGTCGCGGCAGCGCACGGGAGAAACACACGGAACACCGCGCCACCGGACGCCGGCGTGTCGACCTCGATCCAGCCGTCGTGGTCCTTGACGATGCCGTTGCTGACCGCCAACCCCAGGCCGGTCCCCTGCCCCGCGTCCTTGGTCGTGAAGAACGGTTCGAAGATCTTCTCGCGATCGGCGGCGGGGATGCCGCGCCCGCTGTCGGCGATGGCCAGCACGACGTACTCGGCGGGCGGCGACAGATCCAGCCCGCCCTTGCGGCGCACGACGGTGTCGGTCGTGATGCGCAGCGTCCCGCCGTTCGGCATCGCGTGAATCGCGTTGGTGATCAGGTTCAGGCAGACCTGCTGGATCTGATCGGGATCGCCCGGGACCTCGGGCGGCGCCGGGGCGTTGCCCAGGTCGATGAAAATCCCCAGACGCCGCGCCGTCTCGCCGACGAACGCGAGCGCCTCGGCGACGACCGACTGCAACTGCACGCGCGTCAGCGTCGGCCCACGCGGCCGCGAGAAGTTCAGCACCTGATGGATGATCTTGGTGATGCGCGCGACCTCGTCGCTGATGATGCCGGCGTTCTTCGCGACCTCGCCCGCGTCGCCCGCCTTCTTCGTGATCGCCCGCGCGCGGCCGCCGATGACGTTCAGCGGAGTCCCGAGCTCATGCGCGATCTCCGCCGCCATCTGGCCGATCGTCGCCAGCTTCTCGGCGTGGCGCAGACGTTCCTCCAGCGACAGGCGGGCGCTGGCGGCGCGCTCGCCGTCCTCGCGCGCCTCGCGCAGCGATCCGGTCATCGCGTTGAACCGCCCGGCGATTGTGCCGATCTCGTCGTCGCGCGCGGCGAGGATGACGCGCGACAGATCGCCCTTGGCCACCGCGTCGATGCCTTCGACCAGTCGGCGAAGCGGGCGCACGACCGTCTGCCGCAGCGCGAACCAGACGACCAGCGGGACGCCGACCACGACCAGCAGGAACACGGGCACGACACGGCGCGCGGTCGCGCCGACCTCGGCGTCGATGTACCCGGTGTCGCGCCGCATGCCGATGACGGCCACCGGCTTGCGCGCCGGATGACCACGCGGCAGCTCGAGGCCCGTCGGGTCGTAGAGCGGGACCGCCATGGCATAGGAGCGCGTGCCGGTCTCCGAATCGAACAGCCGTCCGACCGGCGCCGCCTGGATCTCGGCGGCTTGAATCAGCAGCAGCCATGCCTCGTCGTCGGTCTTTTCGTCGGTGCCGCCGCTCAGCACCTCCAGCTGAAACAGCTCGCCGGGCTCGCGCGCCGCGCGGATGCGCCCGTGCAACATGTCGCTGAGCGCGGCGCCCTTTAGGGTCACGGGCTCGATACCGGCGCGCAGCGCGGACCCGATCTCGTAGGCCTCGCGGCCGAGATCGGCTTCCAGATTCGCCCGCCGGACTTTCAGGGCCGCGTACCCGGAGACGGCGAGCACCGACGCGATGACGGTCGTCGTCACCAGCGTCACGCGCGTCCCCAGAGTCATGGCCACGGTCGAGTATAGCGCCGGGGCGATTTGCCCCGCCGTGCTATATACGCGTCCGCAAAGCGTTCAGACCAGGCGACACGATGACTCCGGACGACATTCGCACACGAATCCGCGCCGCGCTTCCCGACGCCGACGTCAGCGTCCGCGACACGACGGGCGGCGGCGACCACTTCGACGCGACCGTCGTGTCGGCGGCGTTCGTGGGCAAGGGTCCGGTCGAGCGCCACCGGCTGGTCTACGCGGCGCTCAGCGACGCGATCAACGGCCCGGCCGCGCCGATTCACGCGCTGGCGCTGACCACCGCGACGCCGGAAGAATATCAACGCAAGTAACATTCGAAGATCGAGATCGAAAGGAGCTGGACCGTGACCGACGAACTTCGCAAACGCATCGCCGATACCATCGCGCGCGGGCGCGTGATGCTGTTCATGAAGGGCAACCCCGCGATGCCCCAGTGTGGATTCTCGGCGGCCGTCGTCGGCATCCTCAAGCAGACCGGCGTGCCGTTCGACTCCTACAACATCCTGGCCGACCAGGAGCTGCGCGAGGGCCTCAAGGAATACTCGAGCTGGCCCACGTATCCGCAGCTCTACGTCGACGGCAAGCTGGTCGGCGGCGCGGACATCGTGCGCGACCTGCACCAGAAGGGCGAGCTCGCGTCGCTCCTGACGAGCGGCAGCTGACGGATCCGGCGCGGGGCTGAGCCGCGCAGGTCTAGGATACAATGGCGCGGTGAGCATCGCGCGCCGAGGGTGGAAGGTCCTCCTGTTGGTCTCTCCGCTGATCG
>DATMZL010000739.1:0-7389 GCA_035607075.1 Polyangia bacterium | reverse complement strand
AACGGTCTGTCGTGCCGTTCATCTTTCTTTGCCGCCTTCCGCTGCGCTGGCGAGCGTACCTTGGCCTTGCCTCGCAGCGCGAGGGTAGGCGGCGAACCGGCGTGGCGATGATCCACCACTCCCGAGATACAAGGGTTAGGGAGAGGGGTCTGCGACAGCGAGGCCGCCTACGGCTGCAGCTCCCATCGCGGAACCAGCTTCCCCGGATCCCCGCGCGCCGCCTCGAAGTCATCCAGCAGATCGTCGGCGGGCGTGCGGCCGGCGGCGGCGTAGCCCCACAGCGGGGCGAGCAGCGGGCGATCGGTGTCGCCGCCCGGAAGCCGCGCCAGGCCCGCGTCCGCGGTCCTGATCAACTCCACCGCCAGCTCCTGCAGGCTGCGGCTGCCGAGGCGCGCGCGCAGCGCCGCCTTCGGGACCTCGCGCCGCAGGGCCTCGCGCTCGGCGTACGAATGCTTCGCGACCAGCTCCCACGCGGCCTTGCGCGCGTCCGGGTCGTCGAGCAGGCCGCGCCACAGCGCGCCCAACGCGGACGCCATCGGCATCGGCCCAGCGTCCGCGCCGCGCAGCTCGATGTAGCGCTTCAGGCGCACCTCGGGAAACAGCGTCGACAGGTGAATCTCCCAGTCGCGCAACGTCGCCGCCTGCCCTTCGAACCCCTCGGCGTTGAAACGCCGGAATGACATCGCGTCGACGGGCCGGAAATTCCCGTCGCGCACGACGAAGAACATCGGGACGTCGAGGGCCCAGTCGACGTAGTCGCGAAAACAGAAGCCCGGCTCGAACACGAACGGCGGCAGGCCGCAGCGCGCCTCGTCGGTCTCCAGCCAGATCGCCGCGCGAAAACTCTTGTCGCCGGTCGGCTGCCCGTCGGCGAGCGGCGACGCCGCGAACATCGCCGTCACGATCGACGTCACGCCGTATGCGGCCCGCATCTTGTCCACCGCGTCGGCTTCGCTCTCGTAGTCGAAGTTCGCCTGGACGGTGGCGGTCATCTTCATCATGTGATGCGCGAGCCGCGACGATCGCCCTTGGCGCGGGAAGTAGGCGCGCATCACGTCGTAACGGGCCTTGGGCAGCCAGTCGACGTCGTCGAGCTTGCCGAACGGCCGCGCACCGATGCCCAGGAAATGGATACCGAGCGGGCGCGCCACCGCGATGACCTCGCGCACGTGCGCGACGAGCGCGTCGCGGCAGGCGGCGGCGGTGTCGCGAGCCAGTCCCGAGAACTCCAGCTGGCCGCCCGGTTCGATCGTGACCCGTTCGCCCGCGCGCTCGAGCGCGATGACGTGCCCGTGCTCACGCGTGGCCGCGAACGCCTGCGCCTCGAGCCGCGCGAGGACGTCTTCGATCCCGCCCGGGCCGCGATAACCGACAGGACCGCCGTTCCTCCGGACGCCGATCTTTTCCTGCTCGATGCCGACGCGGAAACGGTCGCGCGGCTTTGCGCCGGCGCGAAAATAACCGATCAGATCCTCGAGGGAGAGCGACACGGGCCGCGAAGGCTAACGACGGTGTTGCAGATCGTCAACGTGGCCACCGACTATTTGACATGGGAACCCTGGCAGGATTCCCAAACCCTCCCGCGATGGTACGCGCCGAGCAAAGCTCGGCGGCTCCCCACACGTCAATCTGCGAGCCTTCTTGAGTCCTTCGTGGCACTTATCCCTTGAGGATTTGAGCGTTTCCTTGCGACCCGCCGTATACTGGCCCGCGCTTCCTTACCGGGCGTTCTCTCATGACCCAGCCGTCTAGCCTCATCCTGGTCGATGCCGACCTCCACGGACTCGAGACGCTGACGTACGGGTTCGAGCGCGAAGGCTGGAAGGTCACCCGCACCTCCGACCTCAGCCGCGCCGTCCAGCTTTCGCGGACCAGCCCCAGCCCACCTGGGCTAGCAGTGGTGATGCTGCGCGAGCCCGTGCAACCGGCGCTGGACGTGATCGCCGGGCTCCACGGGGCCCACCGCAACATGCCGATCCTCGCGCTCGGTGACGCGAGCTTGCAGACCGGCGCGCGCGCGGCCGGCGCGTCCGATTTCCTGCGCACGCCGACCTACATCCGCGACGCCGTGAACGTCGGCAAGTTGAACGCTTACGGCGACGACGGTGAGGGGCTGCTGTCCGAGTATCACGGGCTCTTCTACCTCTTGCGCGCGATGTCGGCCGTCGGCCGTTCGGGCGTCCTGCGGCTGGGGCGCGGAACGCAGCGCGCGGAGATCCGTTTCAAGGACGGCAAGGTCGTGTCGGCCAGCGTGCGCGCCCTGCAGAACCTGCCGGCGCTGCACCACGTTCTGCTCTGGGAAGAAGCGAAGGTGTCGATCGCGGGCGGCGTGGTCGCGAAGCCCAGCCAGTTCCCGCTGTCGTCGCAGGAGATTCTCGACGAGAGCGAGCGCTTTCTGCGCGACTTCGCGCACGCGGCGCGCGATCTGGGCCCGCCGAACACGATCTACCAGCCTGTGCCGGAGCCGCGCCCTGTCATCGCCGGCTTGCAGCCCAACCAGATGGCGCCGCTGCTGAAGCTGTTCGACGGCAAGCACGGTCTCGCCGACGTGGTCGAGGAGAGCCCCTTCCGGATCTTCGACACGATCCGAATGATCAGGCGTCTCGTCGAGGGCGGCGTGCTGACGACGCGCGCCGCGCGGCGGCCTTCCGGCCAGCACCAGCGGATCTCGCGTCCGGTCGTGCCGCTGAACGGCACCGCGCCGCAGTCGATGCTGGGCCAGTGGGCGATGGTGCCCGATCAACGCGGCGTCGTCGGCGATCGCCGCAGCCCCAGCCGGCCGTTGATGCCGTTCGGTCAGCACGCGCCGGATCAGCCGGGAGGCGGCGGCGACCGTCGCCGCCCGAGTCAGCCTGTGCAGCCGTTCGCAACGCCGGGTCCGACGCCGCTGCCAACGCCCGGGCCAACCCCGGCGCCGATTCCGCTCACGCACAAGAAGCTCCCGTCGGGCGAGATCCGCGCCCAGGGGGAGCTGTCAGGAGAAATTCCGCCCGTGAAGAAGCGTTCCAGTCCCGGCGTCCTCGCCCTCGAACCGACCGTGCAGGTGAAGGTCGACACCGACGGCACACCGCTGGAGCTGCCGCCGGTGCGGCGCACGACGCCGGCGCCGCTACCGATCGTGCAGCCGGCCGTCGTGCAGCCGGCCGTCGTGCAGCCGGCCGTCGAGCCGCCGCGTGCTGAACCGCCGCGCGCCGAGCCGCCGCGTGCCGTGGTCCGCTCGAGCAAGACGCCGATCCCCTCGCGCGTGACACCCGCCGCGGCGTTCGACGCCATCGAGGCAGACTTCTTTGCGCGCGAGGCCGATCTCTACAAGCGCGACGCGGTCGACACGTTCGACGATCTCGATCCGGGCGGCGGCGGCGGCAACCACGACCCGCGATCGTCGAAGAACCGTCGGAAGCGCAAATAGTTAGCCCGCGCGCGCCCGCGAAAATTTTATGCAGGGCGCACGGTGACCCTCGGGCTTAGGGTTGCGGCCATGCGTATCGACGATCTAATCGGGAACCCTCAAAGGGTTCCCGAACCCTCCCGCGATGATGCGCGGCGAGCAAAGCACGCCGGCTCCGCACGCGATCGCTCACGACTGCTCCTCGCGCTCCCGTTCGCGGCATTGCTCTACGCTGGCTGCAGCAGCGACAACAATGGTCCCACCGGCGGGCCGGTGATGGGCGCGCTGGACATGCACTGTGCGGCGACGGGGCCCACGATCATCGGCGAATGCATGACCGGGACGGCGCCCGTCGACGCGGCCGCGCCCGATCCGGACGGCGGCGCGCCAACGAGCGACTATGGCGACACGCTGTACAACGCCGAAGGCGACGACGACGACTGCAAGTACCACGTGAAGTGGACCGCGACGCCGATCCGCGAGAAGACCGCTGTCACGTTCACCGTCACGTTGACGAAGCTCGCCGACATGACGCCCGCGACCGGCGCCGGCATCAACGCCGAGGTCTTCCTGAACGCGACGCACCCCGCGGTGCCCCCGCCCCAGGCGACGGAGTCCGCGGGCGGCAAGTACACCGTTGGACCTATCAAGTTCGACGCCTCGGGCAACTGGACCGTCCGGTTCCACTTCTTCGAGGACTGCAACGACGCGCCCGAGGATTCGCCCCACGGCCACGCCGCGTTCTTCGTTCACGTCCCTTAACCGGGCTCGCGATTTCAGTTGCTCGGGGCCATGCACATGAGCCAGCCGAGCAGCGCCGCGCGTGCGGTCGGATCGGTCAGCTGCGGCTCCCCGGCGGGCGGCATGGCGCACGCATAGAACACCTGCGACAGCACCGACCCGTAACGCGAGCTCACCTCGGCCCAGCTGGTGAGCGGCTTGTTGAATTCGACACCGCCCGGTCCGTGGCAACGGACGCAGTAGGTCTGGAAGATCGGGCTGACGTCGGTCGCGTAGCTGGGGGCGGGATCGGGGCAACTCGGCATCTGGGGAACCATGCAATCCGGAGGCGTGGTCGGGCCCGAGCAGCCGGCGCCGGCGCACGCGGCCACGCAAGTAAGGGCACAAGCGAAGGCGAAAGCGGAAGCGCGCTCCCCGCGCATCGCGCAAGCATGCCACGCCGGCGTCCCGCGGGGGCACGGCAACGGCACCGGCCCGGGTCGGACATATACTAGGGCCTGCAATGGCCGTTCGATCCCCGCTGCGAATCGCCTACGCGTTCCGCCTCGCCTTGATCGGGCTGGCCGCGCAGGCCGCCTGCGGCGGCAAGGGTACGCCCGTGGTGCCACTGGATCGCGAATCCCTGCTCGACCCAGACGCCTGCCAGTCCTGCCATCCGACCGCGTACCGCGAGTGGTCGGGCAGCATGCACGCCTACGCCTCCGAGGATCCGGTGTTCCGCGCGATGAACGCGCGCGCGCAGAAGGAGACCGACGGCGCGCTCGGCACCTTCTGCGTCAAGTGCCACGCACCTATGGCGGTCCAGACCGGAATGACGCCCGACGGCCTCAACCTGGACACGCTGCCGAAGAAGATGAAGGGCGTGACCTGCTACTTCTGCCACGCCGTCGAGTCGGTGACGGACACGCACAACAACCCGCTGAAGCTGGCTGAAGACGACAGCCTGTTCGGACCGTTCTCCGACCCGGTAGCCAGCACGCCGCACAAGGGGATCTACTCGCGCCTGCTGGACAGCGCGACGGTGGAGTCGGCGTCGATGTGCGGCGCCTGCCACGACATCCAGAACCTGCAGGGCGCGCACGTCGAGCGGACGTTCGAGGAATGGGGAAAGACGCGGTTCTCGCAGCCACCGAACGGCCTGACCTGTGCCAGCAGCGGCTGTCACATGAAGGCGACCACCGGTCCGGCGTCGACGATCTCGACCAACAAGACGCGGACGCTGCACGCGCACGCATTCCCGGCGGTCGATCTTGCGGTCACGGATTTTCCCGAGAAGGACACGCAGCGCGCGCAGGCGCAGGCGCTGCTCGCCGATCTGATCCAGCCGACGCTCTGTTACAACACGCTCACGCAGAAGATGGACCTGACGCTCGAGAACGTGACGGCGGGCCACAGCTTCCCCAGCGGCGCGACGCCCGATCGCCGCGCCTGGATCGAGCTGACCGCCTATTCGGGCGACACCGTCACGTATTCGACCGGCGGCGCAACGGCGATGCCCCTCGAGAATTCGGCGGATCCCGACCTGTGGTTGATGCGCGACTGCCTGTTCGACGGCGCCGGCACCGAGCTGAAGATGTTCTGGCAGGCGACGACCGCCCAGGGCAACGCGGTGCCCGGCTCCGTCATCCAGGACTTCAACAACCCGAAGACGTTCAACCAGTCGCACCCGAAGTGGAGCTTTCCGCAAGGCGCCGGACTGCCGGGGATGCCGGATCGGGTGAATCTGAAAATCCACCTGCAGGCTATTGGCGACGACGTGCTGAAGGATCTCGTCGATACGGGCTATCTCGACGCGTCGATCCCACCGCTGATCGCGCGCTACGAGCTCGGCGGCGCTTCGTCGTTCGACTGGACGCCGGCGACGTCGAGCCCGAAGAACGATCCGGACACGCGCGCGGCGCTGCTGTGCATCGTCAAGCCGATCGCGTTCCGGACCAACACATGGCCCGCGGACAGCAACGCGCACTGCAAGCTGAAACCGCCCGATCCCTCGCCCTGACGATCGTTCAGAGGCGCAGGCTTGGCGGGATGAGGTCGCACGGAAGGCGACCGTCAGGCGGTCGGTCGAGCGCGCCCGGCTTGTCGAGACAACCGATCAATTCGCCGATCGCGCCATCCGGCCCGTCCCCGCCGAGCCCGCCCGCGCCGCCGTCCGCGCCCTTGCCCTTGCCCCCACCGCAGGCCGCTGCGACGCAGGCGAAACCGGCGAGCACGATCGGCGCGAGCCGAAGCGGTCTGCTGCGGATCAATACTTCACCCAGATCTCGTCGCTCGCCGCCAGCGCGGTCAACGCGGTCACGCCCGGCGTCGTGCCGATGAGCGCGGCAGTGGTCGGGTTCGCGCTGTACGCCGCGACACCCTTCCAGACGATCTGGGCATCGCCGAAGATCGCCGAGACGTCCGGCACCGCCTGCACGACCGTGTACTTGTTCCACCCCGGGCGACGCGCGGGCATGACCTGCAGCGCGGGCGCGGGCTCGTCGCTGCCGCCGTCGACGACGGGATCGGTCGGAAGCATCTTCCAGTCGACCGTCGACATCGTTCCGTCCGCGGCCCGGCAGATCTGCTGCGCCGGGAAGTAGTAGATCGTGAACGGTTTGTCGGGGACCTTCAGGCGAACGCCGAGCTTGTAGTAAGCGAGATCGGCGTCCAGGACGTCCGCGTCGGCCTTCTGCCAGCTGATCGCGGTGATCGTCCCCGCGGCGTCCTTCTCGACGGACACCTTGCCGAAATCGCTGCGCAGCGGCCGTACGGACAGCACGTCGGTCGGGATCTGGACGCGCACGCGGACCGTGTCGGCGCCCGCGCAGCCGTGACCGACACCGAACACGATCTCCTGCGTCATGTTCGCGAAGCCCGGTCCGGACGCGATCGAGACGTGCGCGCGTGCGACGTCCGACAGGGCCACGACCAGCGCGAGCGGCAACCACGACACGAGAAGCTTTCTCATGCGCAACCAGTTAACCGGCGCGACAGCGCGCGACAATGCGTCGTTTTTTCGCAGCGAAAATTTTATCCAGCGAAATTTTTACGCACCCCGCGCCACGCGCGATCGCAGGCGCTACGTTGGCCGCGATGTTCTTCGCACGTGCCGCGCCGCCGCTTCTGGCGGTGTCGCTGTTCACTTTGGTTGCGTGCAACTCGCCGCGACCGCAATCGCCCGACGGTGGCGGCGTGTCCGACGATGCAAGCGCGCTCGTCTGCACGGTGAAGGCCCCGACCGCCTGCCCGGAACCCCCGCCCCGCTGGGCCGATGTATC
>DATMZL010000488.1:0-4536 GCA_035607075.1 Polyangia bacterium | reverse complement strand
CACCCCTGCCCGCGTGGAGCTTCGACGACATCTATCGCCGCCACGCGCGCACGGTAGCGCGCTGGGCCGAACGCCTCGGCGGTGCGGGCCTCGATGCGGACGAGGCGGTGCAGGAGGTGTTCCTGACCGTGAACCGGCGTGGCGGCGAGTTCCGCGGCGACGCGAAGTTGACGACCTGGCTGTTCCGGATCACGAGACGCGTCGTCGCGAACCAGCGCCGCGCCGCTCGCCGGCGCGCGATCTGGGCGCGGCTCACGAGCCGCATCGCCGAGGCGGTCGCGGGCGGTGGGCCGGCGCCGGGTGATGCGCTGGAAGGACGCGAAGCGACCGATCGTCTGCAGCGTGTGCTGGACGGCCTGTCCGAACGCTATCGCAGCGTCCTGGTGCTGTTCGAGCTCGAGGAGATGAGCACCGACGAGATCGCACGCTTCATGGATCGGCCGCCGGCCACCATCCGGGTCTGGCTGCACCGGGCTCGGGCTCAGTTCACCGCGCGCTGGCGCGCAGCAGAAGCGCAGGAGGCAGAGGAAGCGTCATGAAGTCGCAGGATCCGCAGCGCTGGCGCGAGATCGCGCCTGGCGACGCGATCGAGCAGGAAACCGAAGCGGAGATCGGCGCCGCGATTCGCGCCGCCGCTGCCGCACCTCCGTGGGACGATCTGCGCGTCGCGCAGATCCGCCAGAACGTGCTGCGCGCGTCGGCGCAGGCGCGCGCGGAGGCAGCGCCCGTGGTGCGCGCGCGCCGCCGGCTGCCGACGTGGGCGATCGCCGCGGCTTGCGTGCTGCTGGGCGCCGCCGCGACGGCGATGGCGAGCTATGCGCTGAACCGGCGGCAGCGGACCGCCGCGCCCGCGCCCGTTGCAGCCGCCGCGATCGAATCCACGCGCGCGCACCGGCGCGGGTCTCCCGCGCGCGCAGCGGCGACGCCGCCGGTCGTCGAGGTGGCGCCCGCGCCGCAGGTGGCAGCGCCCGCGCCCGCGCCCAACGCCGAGGCGCTCGAGATCTCCGTCGCGCCGCCCGTCCGGCGTCCTGTCCGGCCGGCGTCGGCGCCCGCACCACGCGTGCTGCCGTCGCGCGAACCGCCGGCAGAAGCGCCGCCGCCGGGCGAGGCGGACGACCTGGCCGCCGCCCTGCGCCAGCTGCGCGGCGACGGTGACGCGCGCGGCGCGCTCGCGCGCCTCGACGACTATCAGCGGCGCCACCCGACGGGGGCGCTGGCGCGCGAAGCGGCGCTCGCACGCGTCGAGGCGCTGCTCTCGCTGGGGCGCGACACCGCCGCGCTGGACGTGCTCGACGGGCTCGCGCTCGACGGCGCCGAGGTCGATCGGCGCGTGGCGCTGGCGCGCGCCGAGCTGCGGGCCGCCGCCGGTCGCTGCGCCGACGCGGTCGGTGACTTCGCCCGCGCGCGCAGCGGCGACGCCAACGACGACGTCGCGGCGCGCGCGCTTTACGGCGAAGGTGTCTGCGACCTGCGCACGGGCGATCGCCGCGCGGCGCGCGCCGCCTTCGAGACCTACCAGCGACGATTCCCGAACGGCCCGCGGCGCGCCGACGTCGAGCGCGCGCTCGCAAACCTCGGCGGCTGAAACATCGCGGCGGCGGTGGACACGAGGCAGGCAGAGAGGTGACCCGATGAAATTCGAAACAGATTCAGCGATTCGTTCCCCCGGTCGATCGCGCCGCCTGGCCAGCGCCGCCATCGCCTTGGTCGTATCCGGCGCCGCGTGCTCCGCCGACAACCTGCTGGGTCTCGACGACGGCAGCGGCGCCGTCAACGCCGGAGCGAACGTCGAGGCGTTCGACATGAGCGGCGGCTCGAACTGCGATCAGCTGGCCGTAGCCGGTGGTTCGACCGAGCAGATCAACCAAACGTGGATCAAGATGGTGGCCCCGCAGGACGGGGCGACGGTGCGCGCGTTCAAGCCGCCCATGCAGACGGGCGGGAAGGTTCGCCAGGCGAAGAACGTCGTCGCCGTCGCCGACGGGAACACCACGGTCTGGTTGCTCAGACCGGATGGGACGGTCCTGCGCTCGATTTCGCACGACTTCTGGGTCAGCGCGATGGCGCTGTCGGCGGACGGCTCCGTGCTCATCACAGGAACGATTGGCCCAAACCCCAACTGGGTCAGCCCGCCCGGCGCGGTTGGTTGGACCGTCTTCCGGTTCGACGTCGCGACCGGTGCCGAGATCATGCCTCGCATCGCCAGCATACAGAAGGACGACGCCTCAGCGCCGTGGATCACCAGCGTGGCCATCTCTCCCGACGGTACGACCATCGCGGCGGGCGGGGCCTCGGGCGTCCAGATCTGGCGCGCCAGCGACGCGGCGCTGCTCGCCGAGATCCCGACGCCGACGGAGGAGGTGGCGCTATCTGGGACCGAACTGGCCGTGCCGGGGCAGGAGGCGGTGACCTTCTACTCGCTTGCCGGCGAGAGGGTGGGGCAGTTCTGGGCGGGCTGGGGCCAACGCGTCGTCTACTCCGCCGACGGGACGAAGCTGGCGCTCTTCACCTCGACCGACCCGAATGGCTGGGATCCCGACCCCTCGCACTTCCACTTCCTGGTCAAGGTCATCAATCGACCAGATGGGACCGAGCTGGCCACGTACGTCGATGAGTCGCACGGCCGCTCTGTCAACGGCGAAAAGACTCCGTACACCATCGGGCTCGCCTTCGTCGAGAACGACACCGCCGTCGCCATCGGCTGGTCCGATCGTCGCGTGACGAAGTTCGGCGCCTCGGACGGAAAGACTATCTGGTCCCGCGTGGTCGACCCGGGACAGCCGGTATCGTCGCCTTGATCGCGGCGAGCGGGAAGTTCTTGCCCGGGCACTGGGTCAGGCGGCCGTCGATCCCGCGGTGCGTGGTCATCGCGTCGGGCGCAATGCCGTAGCGCGCCGCCAGCGCGCGCGCGAGCATGACCGCCGCCGCGCGCGCGGCCGGGCTGGGCACGCTGCCGGGCAGCTCGAAGTTGCCCACCAGGCAGATCGCGATCGAGCCCGCGTCGCGCGACTGCGTGAACAGGTGATACGCGATGATCTGCTTCCGCCAGCGATCGCCGACCTCGATGAGACCGTCCGGCGACCCGATGCCGCTGCCGATCAGGAAGTGGTACTCCATGCCGTCGGGGTCGTCGAACTTGCGCCGGTGTCCCACATCGAACCGCGCCTTCGATCCGCCCGCCGTCGCGCTGTGATGAAACACGATCGCGTTCCAGGGCTGCGGGGCCACGGGCAGGCCGTCGAAAAGCGTCGCGATGGTGCGCTCGTTGGCGGCCGCGACCTCGGCCGCCGTCATCCGGGCCGCTGCCGTCGCAGGAATCAGCAGCGCGCCGGCCAGGACGACGACGAAGCGCGATGGCATCTTCGTCCAGGATAGCCCACGCTCGGCGCGTATCATCGCGGGAGGGTTTGGGAACCCGCCCAGGGTTCCCATCTCAATCGCGAAAAAAGCTGGAAGCGGGCGGCGGACTCGACGTTAAATCAGGCGTGGACCCCGCGCGAATGACCGTCAGGAAGCTGGCTTTATTGGGACTACTGCTGACGATCGTCGGGGCAGGGTGCGGCGGCCTGCGGGCGACGCCGCGCGAGTTCGACGGCGGCGCCGATCGCCCTGGTGCCGCCGACGGGTCGGGAGGCAAGGACAGCGGCAAGGACATGACGCCGACCGGCGACGCGCTTGCGGACTTGCCGCCCGGTGATGTCCCGATCGACGTGCCGCTGGACGTGCCGCTGGACACCCCGGTGGACCGCCCGGGCGATACCGCGCCGGTGGACGCCCCGAAGGACACGATGGACGCGCCCATGGACCGGCCGCCGACGGACGTGCCGGTCACCGAACCGTCGCCCGCTTGCGGCAACGGAAACCTCGATCCGGGAGAAACGTGCGATCCGCTGTCGATGTGTCCGACGGCGTGCCCGGCGCAGGGTTGCCAGCTCCGCACGCTGACCGGTGCCGGCACGTGCCAGGCCGCGTGCGTCGCGGCGGGCATGCAGACCGCGTGCATGAACGGCGACGGCTGCTGCCCGACCGGTTGCAACGCCATCAACGACACCGACTGCTCGCCCCGCTGCGGGAACGGCGTTGTCGAACCGGGCGAGATGTGCGACGGCAACAGCTGCCCCACGTCGTGCCCCGCGGTTGGTTGCCAGCAGCGGACGCTGCAAGGCAGCGCCGCGACCTGCGACGCGCGCTGCGTGAACGGGGCGACGACCACCGCCTGCACGCCGAACGATTCGTGCTGCCCGAGCGGCTGCAACGCAACGAATGACGCGGATTGCGTCGTTCGTTGCGGGAACGGCGTGGTCGAGGCCGGCGAGCTCTGCGACGGCAACTGCCCGACGTCCTGCGCCGCCATGGGGTGCCAGCTGCGCGTGCCCATGGGCAATCCAGCCGCCTGCAACGTCCAGTGCGTCAACGGCAGCCTGCAGACCGCATGCATGAACGGCGACAGCTGCTGTCCGTCCGCGTGCAACTCGACGAACGACAGCGACTGCCAGCCCGTGTGTGGCAACGGCGTCGTCGAGCGATCGGCGAGCG
>DATMZL010000297.1:0-3019 GCA_035607075.1 Polyangia bacterium | reverse complement strand
GATGGCCGTCAGTTGGCCCGCAGACGTGGTCAACGCGATGGGTCTCGTCGATGCGAGGAACGTCTCGGTAGCTGGGGAGAAGTAATTCCCCCAGCACGACGCGGTTTTTTCAGCGGTCAATACGCAGGTTGAATACTCGTTCGCCTTTACGACGGCTGCGTTCTGGACTCCGACGACTTGAACCGCGCCCTGGACCGCATCAGTCGTTCCGATTCCGAGCACTCCGGCGCTGTTGCCGTCGCCCCAGCAGATCACGCGACCGTCTTTCAGCGCTGCGCACGTGTGGTAGCTACCGCACGCTACGCTGACGACGTCCGAGTGACAGGCCGCGTTCGTCACGTCGCAGAAATAGTCTGGGTGGCAATCGCTGCTGGTTGCGCACGTCGTCTTGCAGACGCCCGCTACGCATCCGAAACCGTTCGGGCAGGGCGCGCATGTGTCCGTGCCGCCGTCGCCGGTACCTCCGTCGTTGTCACCGAAGACTGGCGTCGGAACGCAGTCTCCCACTTTGCACGTTTGGTTCGCGGGGCAGGAGATTCCCGCACAATTCGCATCGAGCCGCAGCGTCACGGCGACGGTTTCGCCGGGTTGCAGGTAAGCGCTGGCGGTCGCGCTTACGAGGGCGGTCGTGCCGGCGCCCTGAAATCCATTTGCGACGATGGTGGCGTCCAGCGCGGTTCGGAGGTCGACGACGAGAATTGTCCAGCGAATCGTGGAAGACGGGATTGATGGAGGCGCCAAATCCTGCGAGATCGGCTCTTTGCCCGCGGCGGTCGCATTCAACGTGATTCGATCCAATCCGAGCGCTGGGTCTACCTGGACTGTGACGTCGATGCGGCTGGGTGCGCGTGATTCCGAGCCACATCCGATCGCAATCGCGAGGGCGGCGACTAACGAGAAACGCGTTGATCGCGTCGGAGGCGCAACATCGGACGTCACGATTTCGCTACCAGACCGCGCATTGTGGTGGGTCGCAGGTGGACGATGACCGCCACGGATGCGCGACGATCAACACCGCCGTACCAGTCAGCACCACGCCTCCGACAAGTGTCCAGAACCACCATCGGCGAAATATCGGACGTGGATGTTCCGAGGTTGCGGGAGGCCGGTCAGCGCCTTGCGAACTGATCGTTAGTGCGGTCGACGTGTCCTTTGGTTCAACGATGCGGAACGCCGCCGGCGACGCGTTCGATGGCGGTTGCCGGGCCGGTTCTGACGCGTTCGGGGCGGCGGTGCTTGATGGATCCGGCTTGAGATCGAGGTGCAGTTCGCGACGCTCTCCGCCCGCGACATCGAAGGCGAGCGTCTCCCCGCTGTACCCGGGTGCTCTCACGACGATCGACACGTGCCCAGGCAACGCCCACGCCGTCGCGGCGGGCAGAGTGCCGACCAGCTTTCCATCGATCGCGATGGCTGCTCCGTCCGGGGTGCCCGACAGCTGGATCTGCGCGAGGTGCGTTCGCAACTGGGAGGCGATCGTTTCCAGTTGCTGACGGTTCTCTTCGATCCATCTGTCGTGAGTTGCGAGTGCCTCAGAGAGGTGGCTCATAGCCTCGAGGTACGACTTGAGCGCAAACTCGCAAAGGCCCAATTGGGCCGCCGCCCGCGGCGTTGGTGCGATGTCGTACGCCCGCCTGAAAAGGCCGAGAGCGCGGGCGGTCTGTCCACGGGAGCGCAGAGCGTTCCCGTCCCGAATCAGCACTTCCGGATCTTCATGATCCGCTTGCGCAAGGCCAGGCCGCGCCAACGCTCCGATCAAGAGACTGATCGACAGCACTCGGAAAAAACGCACCGTTGGCCCCGCCTCGGTCAGGCACGCTAGGAGTCGGATCGTCGAGAGTCAAGCATTCGCCTCGCCGAGGCGCGTCTCGACCGCGCCCATCAGCTGCCCCTGAAAACGAAGGCGTTTACGTGATAGTTAAACATATTTACTTAGTCGCCGAACGCTGCTAGCGTCCGATTGCTTTCGGGGGAACGCGCGCGGTGTTTGCCGCCGCGGGGCCTGTGATAGCTTCCACCGCGCATCGATTAACGGGAGGCACGAGTCATGAAGAATAGTCGTCTGGCGTTTGCGGGTCTGTTCGCTCTTGGCGTGGCCTCCTGTAGTAGCGGGGCGACGAACACGACACCCGGCGTTGGTGGAACCCACGGCGGCGCCGGGACGAGCGGCGAGGCGGGCACGAGCGGCGAAGCCGGGACGAGCGGCCAGGCGGGCACGAGCGGCCAGGCCGGTACGAGCGGCGAGGCTGGGACGAGCGGCGTCGCGGGCACGAGCGGCATCGCCGGCACGACGGGCACGGCCGGATCGACCGCGGGGACGACTGGCAGCGCGGGCCGCGGCGGCACGACCGGCAGCGCGGGCACGGGCGGCGGCGCCGCCGGACGCGGCGGCACCACCGGAACCGGCGGGCGCGGCGGCACCACCGGCGCGGCCGGGGTGACCGGCACGGGCGGCGACAACCTCGCCGTCGTCGGCGCCTGGGACGGCGCGCTCGTGACCTTCCCGTGTAACGACAAGCGGAGCGGCTACGACTGCTCGAACATCATGTGCACGGGCGGCACGTCGACGAAGACGACGACGTGGACGATGAACGGCACGGCGGGCACGGTCTACAACGTCACGGTGCGCATCCGCGGCATCGTCGAGGTGCAGGCGTACGGCTTTCCGGGCAGCGGCATGCGCGACGCTGCCAGCGCGTCGATCGCCAACTGCCCTTCGACGGGCTGCGACCTGTTCCAGCGCGGCGGCACGCCCATGGCGGCCGGCGGCGTCAGCTACGACTACAACAACTACGAGCTGTCGGTGTCGCCCGGCGTGCCGACGTCGGTGTCGATGTACAACACCTACTACCTGAACTCGGTCATCACGTCCGAGAACCCGCACGCGTCCAGCAACATCACGTCGCACCTGACGTTCCCGATCGACTACACGAAGACGATCCCCGTCATGGGCAACAGCACGGTGACGCTGAAGGTGTTCGATTCGAACTGCGCGCTCGTGCAGAACTGCGGGCCCACC
>DATMZL010001483.1:0-2516 GCA_035607075.1 Polyangia bacterium | reverse complement strand
TCCTCAGCAACTGCGCCGTCGTGGTGGTCGAGCACGACCGCCGCCACCGGCCGGCTGAACGGGTGGGCTGCCTGTTCCTGACCGACCGCCGACAGTAAGGCGACACCGAGCTGTCGTTCTACCGTTCGTCTGGTTCGTGAGCCGGCCGTGACCCTGGCCGTCTACCCGGGCACCTTCGACCCGATCACGAACGGCCACGTCGACATCCTGCGGCGGGCGCTGAAGATCTTCGACCGCGTCGTCGTCGCGCTGGCCGAGAACGTCCGCAAGGCGCCGCTGTTCTCGATCGACGAGCGCCGCAAGCTGATCGCGGACGCCCTGAAGCAGGACGGGCGTCTGGAGATCGACGCGTTCCAGGGGCTGCTGGCGGACTACTGCCGGCGGCGGGGCGCCAACGTGGTCATCCGCGGCCTGCGCGCGCTGGCCGACTTCGAGTACGAGTTCCAGTCGGCGCACATGAACCGCCGGCTGGCGCCCGACGTCGAGACTCTGTTTCTGATGACCGGCGAGGACAGCTTTTATGTATCCTCGTCGCTCGTGAAGGAAGTGGCGTTGATGGGCGGAGATGTCTCGGGCCTGGTGCCCGCAGGTGTCGCCGCCGCGCTCGCCGACAAACGCAAACAAGGAGTGAAGCCGTGAAGCTCGCGCGCAGGTTGTCCGTCGTCGAACCGTCCCCCACGCTGGCCGTCTCGGCCAAGGCGGCCAAGCTGAAGGCCGCGGGGGTCGACGTGGTCAGCTTCGGCGCGGGCGAGCCCGACTTCGACACGCCCGCGCACATCAAGGACGCGGCCAAGAAGGCGCTGGACGCGGGCGCGACCAAGTACACGCTTGTCGAGGGCACGGTGCCGCTGCGCAAGGCGGTCGCGACGTGGATCGGCAAGGCGCACGGCCTGACCATCGACCCGAGCGAGGTCATCGTCAGCTCGGGCGCCAAGCAGTCGATCTACAACGCGGTGTTCGCGCTGATCGACGAGGGCGACGAGGTCATCATCCCGACGCCGGCCTGGGTCAGCTACAACGACATCGTCAAGCTGGCGGGCGGGCGCCCGGTCAACGTGCCGACGAAGGCCGAGGAGAACTTCCAGGTGCGCGCTGAGGACGTCGCCAAGGCGATCACGCCGCGGACGAAGATGATCCTGGTCTGCTCGCCGTCGAACCCGACGGGCGCCATCTATGACGAGTCGACGCTGCGCGCGCTGGCCAAGCTGGCCGTCGAGAAGGACGTCTGGCTGATGACGGACGACATCTACCGCACGCTCGTCTACGGAGACGGCAAGTTCTTCCAGCCGGCGACGATCAGCCCGGAGGTGCGCGCGAAGACGCTGATCATCGACGGCGTGTCGAAGGCGTTCGCGATGACCGGCTGGCGCGTCGGCTTCACGGTGGCGCCGAAGCCGGTGGTCGAGGCGATGGCGACGCTACAGGGGCAGTCGACCACCCACGCGGCGGCGGTCGCGCAGGCGGCTGCCCTGGCGGCGATCGAAGGCCCAACGGACGATCTGGAGATGATGCGCGGCGAGTTCGACAAGCGGCGCAAGACGATGGTCGCGCGGCTGCGCGAGATCCCGGGCGTCACGTGCGTCGAGCCGAAGGGCGCGTTCTACGCGTTCCCGGACCTGTCGGCGTTCATCGGGCGCAAGACGCCCGAGGGGAAGAAGATCGAGAACGACGTCCAGCTGTGCGAGTGGCTGATCGAAGCGGCGAAGGTGGCGGTCGTGATGGGGTCGGCCTTCGGCGCGCCGGGCTTCGTGCGCCTGTCGTACGCGACCTCGATGAAGAACGTCGAGGAGGGCGTGCGCCGGATGGCCGAGGCCCTTCCCAAGTTGACGTAGTCAGCGTCGCGGTCGACGGGAGGAGGCTGGCGTTGGCGCATATCCACATTACCCGGGCCAAAGCCGAGGTCGAGGTCCCGCTCGAGTACCAGTGCGCGAAGTGCGGCCTCCAGATGGACGTGATGGTCCACGGGGCCGGGATGGCGGGCGCGGTCTGGGACACCGAAGATCTGGAAGACCGCGCCCACACGTGGGCGATGAAGAGCGCGTTCATGCGCTGCGCGCTCTGGCCCTGCCCAAACTGCGGCGCGCGCGACTACGCGGACTGGCGCCGCGGGTGGATCCGGATGGCGCGCATGGTGCTGCTGGCGATGATCGCGACGGCGGTTATCTGGTGGATCAAGGACCAGCACGCGTTCGGGTCGTACGAGCGGGATGAGACGTTCATCATCCTCGCGGGCATCTTCGTGTTCTTCGAGCTGGTCGTCGCCGGCGCGATGCTCTACGAGCTGCGCGCCGCGAAGAAGGCCGTCCGCCCGCTCGCAAACGTCGGCACCGACAGCACCTGATCTTTCTCCCTCTCCCGCTTGCGGGAGAGGGTAGGGGCTGGCGAATCCCCACAAAAGTCGGAGTGGATTCGATCGGTTAGGAAACGACGCGCACCCCAAAACGTGATCTTCTTGGGTTGTCGAAGCTCAAGGAGTCACAAAGGATGCGCGTCGCAGAGATGGTACGTGAGCTGGT
>DATMZL010000851.1:0-7455 GCA_035607075.1 Polyangia bacterium | reverse complement strand
CGACCAGCGGCGTGTCCGCGACGTCTTCCAGGTACGCGAAACGCCGCTCGTCCAGCCGCAACACGTAGCGGCCGTCGGGCGGCGGCAGCCGATCCAACCAGCGGAAGAGCGCGCGCCGGAGCCCTTCGTGCGTGACCTCCGCGCCCTCGTGGATGAAGCGACCCTCGCGATCGATGCTGATCCCCGATCGCCGGATCTGCTCCAGCCAGGCGGCTTCGTCCGCCCCTTCGCCCATCCCGAACGAATCTAATAATTCGGAACCCTGGAAGGGTTCCGAACCGCCCGCGACGGGCTCGGGCCGGCAAAGCCGTCGCTCCCCCACGCGACTTACGGCGCGCGCACGGCGCCGAGCCGCGTGAGCTCGTCTTTGGTGCGCAGCTTTTCTTTCTTGAGGCGGCTGCGTTCCAGCTGCTCGTCCGGGGTCAGGGACAGGTGGCGTTCCAGCTCCGCCAGGCGCTTTTCCAGCTCGTCGTGCCGTTCCTTGAGCTGAACCATTCGAACCGACGCCGATCCCAAATCAACGCGGACGTTTTGCATGCGCGACCGACCTCCCGCCCCGATGATAGCGCCAAGCTCCAGGCGCTATCAATGATTCGCGCTTCAGCGCTTCGCTTCGAAGGCGGCGATGGCCGCTTCCTGAGAGACGAGGAATTCCAGCTCGTCGACGCCGTTCAGCAAACAGTAGCGAGCGAACGGATCGATCGGGAACTTCGCCGTGGTGCCGTCGGCCAGCGTCAGCGTCTGATCGGCGACCGACACCTTCACCTCCGCACCCGGCGCCGCCAGCAACTTGGCGTGCGTCGCCGCGTCGACGACGATCGGGATAAGCCCGTTCTTCAGCGAGTTGTTCCGAAAAATGTCGGCGATCGACGTGCTGATGATGGCGCGGAACCCGTAGTCGTAAAGGGCCCACGGCGCGTGCTCGCGCGATGATCCGCAGCCGAAGTTGTCGCCCGCCACCAGGACAGCGGCGCCTGCGGCCGCCGGCTGGTTCAGCACGAAGTCCGCCTTCGGTGCGCCGTCGGCGGCGAAGCGCCAGTCGGCGAACAGCTTGCTTCCCAGGCCGACCTTGCTGGTCGCCTTCAAGAAGCGCGCCGGGATGATCTGATCGGTGTCGACGTTCTCGACGGGGAGAACGACGGTGCGCGAAGTGATCTGCGTGACCTTTTCCATTTTGAACCCTCTCCCAGCCCCTCTCCCGCGAGCGGGAGAGGGATCAATTATGTGAGCTCCCGTGCGTCGGTGATCTTGCCCGTGACCGCCGCCGCCGCCGCCGTCAGCGGGCTGGCCAGGAACGTCCGGCCGCCTGCGCCCTGCCGTCCCTCGAAGTTGCGGTTGCTGGTGCTGACCGCGTATTGCCCGGGCGACAGCTGATCGCCGTTCATCGCGATGCACATCGAGCAGCCCGCCTCGCGCCACTCGGCGCCGGCATCGCGGAACACGCGATCCAGGCCTTCGGCCTCCGCCTCGGCTTTTATCTTCTGGGATCCGGGAACCACGAGGACGCGAACGCCGTCGGCGACCTTGCGTCCCTTCATCACGCCAGCCGCGGCGCGCAGGTCAGACAAACGCGAGTTCGTGCAGTTGTCGATGAACACGACGTCGACCTTGTGGCCCAGCAGCGGCTCCTTCGCCTGCAGGCCCATGTACGCCAGCGCCTTCGCGGCCGTCGGATTGACGGGCTCCGGAACGGCGCTGCTGATCGGGATGCCCATGCCCGGGTTGGTGCCATAGGTGATCATCGGCTCCAGCGTGTTCGCGTCGAGCTTCTCTTCGCGATCGAACACGGCGCCCTCGTCGGACGGCAGCTCGCGCCAGGCGGCGACCGCCGCGTCCCACGCCGCGCCCTGCGGCGCGCGCGGCCGGCCCTTGAGGTACGCGAACGTCGTCTCGTCGGGCGCGATCATGCCGGCGCGCGCGCCCGCCTCGATCGACATGTTGCAGACGGTCATGCGCTCTTCCATCGACAGCGCGCGGATCGCCGAGCCGCGGTACTCGATGACGTGGCCGGTGCCGCCGCCGATGCCGAGGCGCGCGATCACCGCGAGCACCAGGTCCTTGGCCGTCACGCCCGGACGCAGCTTGCCCTCGACGGTCACGGCCAGCGTCTTCGACGGGTTCTGCAGCAGGCTCTGCGTCGCCAGCACGTGCGACACCTCGCTGGTGCCGATGCCGAACGCCAGCGCGCCGAACGCGCCGTGCGTGCTCGTGTGGCTGTCGCCGCACACGATGATCGATCCCGGTTGCGTCACGCCCAGCTCGGGGCCGATGACGTGCACGATCCCCTGCCCCTGCGTGCCGAGCGCGTGCAGCTCGATGCCGAAGTCGGCGCAGTTCTTCTCCAGCGCCGCGATCTGCGTCGCCGCCGCGTTGTCCAGCACGGGGATGCGGCCGTCGCGACCGCGCGGCGTCGTCGGCGTCGAGTGGTCCATCGTCGCCACCGTCCGCTCGGGCCGCCGCACCTTGAGGTTCTTCTCGCGCAGCCAGGTGAACGCCTGAGGCGAGGTCACCTCGTGCACCAGGTGCAGGTCGACGTACAGGATCGCCGGCGTGTCCGGGCTCGCCGCGCGCACGAGGTGCGCGT
Organism: Polyangia bacterium; assembly: GCA_035607075.1. Lineage (GTDB taxonomy): Bacteria > Myxococcota_A > Polyangia > Fen-1088 > Fen-1088 > JADGRB01. The sequence goes on along the minus strand of DATMZL010000851.1, from coordinate 4,871 downwards.
CCCAGATCTTCTCGAACATCGTCCGCGGCTTCGCGCTGGCAGGTTTCATCGCCCCCACTCTGGCCCTGGCCACGGCCGGGCGTCCAGTGACATCCTGAGGCTCATCAGTTAAGTATTACTTAACTATGGACCCGGCCTTGATCCCCGCCCTTCACGACGCGCTGGTCGTCGCCCAGACCGGCTCGGTCGGCGAAGCGGCGCGCCGCCTGCACAAGACCGCGTCGGCCGTCTCGCAGCAGCTTCGCCGCGTCGAGCAGCGCTTCGGCGTGGCGCTGTTCGAACGCGCCGGCCGCGGCCTTCGCGTCAGCCCGGCGGGCGAGACCGTGCTCGGCAGCCTGACCCGCCTGTTCGAGGAAGCGTCGTCGCTGGAAGGCCTGCTCGACGGGCTGGCGTCCGAGCGCGTGACGACCCTGCGCGTCGCCGCCAGCGATTACCTGGGCGAGGCGCTGCTGCTGCCCGTGCTGCGGCGCCTGGCCGCCGACGCGACGCCGCTGCGCTTCGACATCACGACCACGAACTCGGTCGAGGCGGCGCGCCTGCTGGCCGATGGCCTCGTCGACGTGGCGATGGTCAGCACCCATCGCCCGGCCGGTCCAGATGCGGTCATGTTGTGCCGGCAACGTTTCTATTGGGTCGCGCCGCGCCGCGGCCGCGGCCGCGCCCAGCCCTTACGCGCGCGGCTGGGCCGGGAACCGCTGCTCCGGCTCGGCGCCGGCAGCCAGGGACGCCGCGTGCTGGACGAGATCCTCGCGCGCCTGCGCCTGCAGCCGCCGTCGACGATCGACGTGCCCAGCGTTTCCTTGATGCTGTCGTACGCGCGCCAGGGACTGGGCATCAGCCTGGTCCCGGGGCTGGCGCTGGCGCGCGGCGACCGTCGCCGGCTGGTTGTCGAGCGTGCGGACGTTCCCCCGATAGACGTCCACCTGGTCTGCCGCCCTACGCTGAAGCGGACGCGGGCCGTGGCCCGGTTCCTGGATGGCCTCAGCGAAGAGGCGCGCCGCGCCTACTCCTCGGTCGAATAGAACAGCGTGATCGAAAGGCAGTGAAACGCGCTGTCGGAGCTCTGCGTGACGATCTTGTCGGTCACGCGCGCGCGCGGATTGTCCGCGAGCCAGCGCGTGATCACGTCACCCAACGCCTCTCGTTCCTTGGCCTTCGTCGCCGTGAAAACCTTGACCCCCATCATCATCCTTTCTGTTTCTCCTTCGAAACTGCGTCGGCATATGTGTGCAAGCAATATGCCCGATGTGTTGACTACAGAATCGCGGCGATCTTCCCGCGCACCCACGAGCGTTCGTGGGTCGAGCCACGGCGGCTCGGAGTTGTTCTCAGGAAACCACAGGGCGTAACCGGTCGCGTGGACGGACGTAGAACGAAAGGGAGACTCTCATGTGATCGCTGTTGGCTCGTTCCTGCTCGACCGCTCGCGGCCGCTCGCGCCGCCGCTGCGGGTCGCGCCACTTGTGGCGCGCCCTGTCCCGGTCTATCAAGAGGGCGTAAAGCCCATGGGCGTCGAACCTGAGGCGCAGGAAGCCGCCGAGGCGATGGCCCGCTACTGTCGTGGCGACGCCGCGGCATTCCAGCAGCTGTACAAGCTGCTCGCCGCACGGATCCTGGCGTACCTCACCGGCTTGCTCGGCGACAAGGCGGCAGCCGAGGACATGCTGCAGCTGACGTTTCTCAAGGTGCACGAGGCGCGTTCGAGCTACGTGCTGGGCGCGAACCCAATTCCGTGGATCTACACGATCGCGCACCGCACGGCGCTGGACGAGCTCCGCAAACGCAAGCGCAGTCGCGTGCGCCTCGGCAAGAACGACGAGGCCGCTGCCGAGCCGACCGCCCACATCACCGGCGTCGCCGCAGACGCGCACCCGGACCCGGCGGGATCGTCCGACTTTTCGGAGCCGTCGGCGGCGGGCGCGCTGGCCGCGCTGGCGAAGCTGCCCGAGAACCAGCGCCAGGCGCTGATCCTGACCAAGGTCCACGGGCGATCCATCGCAGACGCGGCGATGATCACCGGCAGCACGCCGGGCGCGATCAAGCAGCGCGCCCACCGCGCCTACGTGACGCTGCGGCAGCTGCTGGGACGCAAGGAGGTCGCATGAGTGACGGCGACAAAGATCAATTTGACGACCGCGTGCTCGGCCTGGCGACCGGTGTCGACGCGCCCCCGCCCGCGCCGTCCGCCGAGTTGCTGCGCGCGGTCGAGGGCGGCAAGCCGGTGCGGACGCGCAGCCGCTTCGGCGCCGCGGCGGTCGTCGCGCTGCTCGGGCTGGTGGGGCCCGCGATCGCGCTCGTGCACGGGCCGCTGCGTCGCGACCTCGGCGCGCTTCCGGTCGCGTGGGTGATCGCGGCGGCTGGGCTGTGGGGCGCAGCGTTCGCGCTCTCGCTGGCGGCGGCGATGATTCCGCGGCGCGGCGACGTCCTGCCGGCGCCAGGCCGCGCGTCGCTGGTCGCGGCGGCGGCGGTGGCTGTAGTCGGCCTGTTCGCGCTGTTCGCGACCGTCGACGTCCCGGGGGTCAGCATGCTCCCGGCGGAACGTGGCTGGACGCTGATGGAATCCTGCGTGCACTGCATCGGGACCATCGCTAAGATCGCGGCCGTGGTTCTGGTAGCGGGTTTGGTAGCGCTGCGCCGGCTGGTGCCTGTCGGCGGGTCGCGTATAGGCATGGCGCTGGGCGCGGCGGGCGGCGCGATGGGCGGCCTGCTGCTCGTCTTCATCTGCCCGTTCGCGACCACCGCGCACGTCGTCGGTGGACACGTCGCCGGGATGGTGCTGGCCGCGATCGCAGGGGCGGTCCTGATGCGTGTGACTGCGCGCTACGCGCTCGCCCTCGCGCTGCTCGCGCTGATGCTCGCGGCAGGATGCGCAGGCTCGACGGCCGCTGGGCCCGCGACGTCGGCGGCGAGTCCGAGCGCGGCGCCCGCTGCGGAGGGGTTGCTGTTCGGAACGCCCGACGGCGCCGACGGCGAGGCGCTGCGAAACGCGGTCAGGCAGATGGACGACGGGAAGGTCGACAAGTCGATCGCCGCGCTCGAGGACCTGCACCGCAAGTACCCGCGAAACGCCACTGTGCTTCACGAGCTGACGCTCGCGCACCGGCTGGCGCACCAGCCGCGGCGCGCGGTCGAATTGCTGCTGCCGTACCAAGCGCAGCTGCCGCCGCTGATGCTGTCGGCGCTGGGCAGCGCGCTCGACGAGGCGGGCGACGCGGCGCAGGCGGAGTCGGTTCTGCGCGAAGGGCTGAAGCGAAATCCGAAGGCGGGCGTTCTCTACTCCGACCTCGGAACCACGCTGCGCGGCGCTGGCCGACCCAAGGACGCGCTGGACGCGTACCTTCAGGGCACCGCCGCCGAGCCGACCTTCCCGGGCAACTACAGGCGCGCGGCGGAGATCTACGCGCAGAGCGATCACCGCGCGCTGGCGCTGGTCTACGGCGAGATGTTCCGGCTGCTCGACCCGGCGCGCAGCAACAAGACCGCGGAGCTGATGGTCACCGTGTATCGCGAGGCGGTGTCGACCACGGGCAGCGGAAAGAACGCCCAAACCGTCATCTCGCTGGCGCCTAAGCAGTCCGGCGTCGAGGTCGGCGCCGATGGCTCGCTGAAGTCGCCGCTGATCGCGTTGCCGCTCGCGATCGAGCTATCGATCGGCCCGGCGCTCGTCGACGCGCACAAGCAGGGGCTGAGCCTGGCGTCGCTGCACAAGGCGCGCGCGGCGCTGGTCGCCGCGATGGCGAAGCCCGACGGCCCGTTCAAGGACCACAAGCTGCCGCTGCTGCCGTGGCTGGCGGCGCTGTACAACGCGGGCCATCTCGAGGCGTACGACCATTGGCTTTACGGTCCGGCGTTCCCTGACGAGATGAAGAGCTGGGGCGTTGCGCATCGCAAGCAGGTCGACGCGATGACGAAGTGGGCCGAGGATCACCCGCTGTTCTGGCAGTGACCGCCCCTCACCCTAACCCTCTCCCCGCGGAGCGGGGAGAGGGTACAAGAAGGAGCGGGGAGAGGGAGCGGACCTAATTGCAGTCGACGACCTGGAAGCCGCCCAGGATCGGGTGAGCGCCCGCCGGCGGGGTTGCGCCGCCGGTGAGGCACTTGCCGGTCGGGACCACGACGGCCTGCTGGGGCGCGGCCGTCGACGAGATCGTCAGCGTTCCCGCCGTCACCTTGATGCCGCCGCCGAAGGTCGACGTGGCAGGCGCCGCCGCGACGCCCACCGGGGCGCCGCCGTTGTCCAGTCGCACGCCGTAGGTCTCGTCGAGGAAGTACGACTCGGGCGGCGTCGTGAAATCCGACGCGACAAGCCCGAGGTGGTAGCCGATGCCCAGATCGAAGCGCGGCGTCAGCTGCACCTCGGGCTGGCCGGCCGCGTTCAGCGAGACCGTCGCGTCGAAGCGGCGCATGTCGTTCGGGTTCAGCCCGAGGTCGAAGATGCGCGCGCCGTGCGCGTCGATGCTGACGGCGCCGATGCCGACGCCGGTCGCGGCGATCACGTCGGTCGCCTCGGTGAACGTCGCCTGGCCGTACACGCCGCCCACCTGCACGTGCAGGTCGCGGTTGGGAGAAGCGACGCCCATCGGATCCCAGTCCCCGAGGACGTCCAGCGCCCCCATGTCGACCTTCACCGTGAGCGCCTGAACATTGCCGTCGGCCGTGACCGCGACCGTCGGGTCGCTGGCGGCCAGCTTGACGTCGGGTCCGACCGCGCCGGTCGAATCGAGCGTGCCGATGTGGATCGCCTCCACCACCGCCGCGCTGAACGTCACCTTCTTCTCGCCGTCCTTGTGGATGGCGAGGCGGATCTTCCCGGTCAGCGCATCGAACTGCGCGTCCGCCGGGTTGTCGGACCCGAGCGTCTGATCGATCAC
>DATMZL010000033.1:0-2944 GCA_035607075.1 Polyangia bacterium | reverse complement strand
CTGCCGCAGGGCGGAACGTGGTCGAACCTCATGGCGACGCCGATGTCGCCGAGCGTCGCGGCCGTCATCGTCGCGACGACCCAGATGCGCAAGTTCCCCGGCCACGACGGCATCACGCAGGGCTACGAGCCTGAGTGTGTGGTCTGCCCGGTCGACCAGTGGGCAGCCTGGGACGTCATCCTGCACTCGACGCACAAGCCGGAAGCCGGCGAGTTCAACGCCATCAACGTGGTCAACTACTCGCTCGACATCGACGTGTACGCCCTGAAGTACTGGACGAACTCGACGACCAGCTGGTGCATCCGCACCAACGCCGACAACGGCCTCAAGTGGCTCTGGAAGCGGCGCCCGAAGGGGCGCGCGTGGGTCGACAACGACTTCGAGGTCAAGAAGACGAGCGTGTCGTACCGCTCTTCGCGCGGATGGTCAGACGCGCGGTGTGTTCTCGCGGTGAACGCGTAGGAGGCTGCCGTGACTCAGCAATTCTTCCCGGTTGGCAACATCCCGCTCTTCGGAGCCGGCTACGGCATCCGAACGAACTTCGGCATCATGTTGCCGCCTGGCGGCACCGTAGCCGCCTATGTGCGCTCGACGGGGCCGCAGACCGGCGACGATGCCGCCATCATCGACCGACTCGTCACCACGCTCGATGCGGGCCTTAGGCGCTGCCGCTCGGGTCTCGGCGACACGGTCGTCGTCCTCCCGGGCCACTCCGAGAGCGTCGTCGATGCGACGATGCTCGCGAACGCCGTTGCGGGCACGCGCATCATCGGCATCGGCAACGGGTCGGCCAAGCCGACATTTCGCTGGACGGCCGCCGGATCGCAGTGGGCTCTCACGGTCGCCGACGTCTACGTCTCCGGCCTGAAGCTCCGCCTCGAAGGCACGAACGGCATCACCAAGGCCATTCTCGTCACGGGCGCCAATTCGACCTGGGTCGACAACGAGTTCCAGGTGGCGTCGGGCGCTTCGAACAAGGCCACCATCGCGTTCGAAGTGGGCTCCGGCGCGGACGGGACCACGATCGCCGGTAACTTCTGGTACGGCACGGCGACGCACAACGTCACCGACGGCCTGAAGGTGGTCGCCGCGGTGGACCGGTTTCGCCTCCTCAACAATCACATGGACTTCTCGGCCACGGCCGCGAACGGCTGCGTCCACTTCACCGCTGCCGCGACAAAGGTCGCCGTCGGCGGCAACTTCGTACAGAACGATCACACGGCATCCACGGCGGCCATCGCGGTGGATGCGGTCGCCTCGACTGGGATGGCCTGGGACAACTACACGTCCACCATCAACAACGGCACCGTGACGTCGCAAGGGATCACTATCGGCGCCGGCTGCCTGTGGCGGCTCTTTCAGAGCTTCTCCTGCGACGAGCCCATCAAGAGCGGCGCGCTCAACTTCGCCGCGGCGACGTAACCGACCGGGCCTGTCTGGGCCCAGAAAGGCCCCATGCCCATTTCGAAGCGTTGGCCAGCGAGAGCGCCCAAAGGCGACTTCTCGTGCGAATGCGACATCTGCGGCGTGATGTGGCGCAGGAGCGAGCTCGAACGCAAGGCGGACGGGCTTCTCTACTGTCCCGATGACGTGGATGGCCGCGACATCGTCACCCTGAACGAGCTGAACGAGCGCGGCGCGGAGCGGCTTGGTCCGACCGAGCGCGTCTATTCGGGGGGCTCCTTCCACCGGGACGACCATTCCGGCGTGCAGGACGTCGCCGAAGTCGTGGGCAACGTCACCTTCGGCCGCCAGGGCCAGGGAGGCGGCTGATGACCGTTTCCGCCAATTCGGCCGTCGAGTTCGACGTCTCGACCATCGTGGCCACGGCCTACCAGATGGCCGGGCTCGCGAACGAGTACCAGTCCATCACCGCGCAGCAGGCGGCCAAGGGCCAGACGCTGCTCGAGCTCATCGCGAGTTCGACGCAGACGATGGGCCTGTTCGCGAAGGTCATGCAGTTCTACGACCTGCCGCTCGCGGCGGACACGCGGAGCTACACGCTGCCCGGGACCATCCTCGACGTGGACGGCGACGGCGCCTTCATTGCCATCGGGCAGACGCTGACGGCGGCATCGGGCGAGACGCCCGTCAGGCCGATTTCGCGCGAGCGGTTCCATGGCCTCTCAGCGCACGACGCCACGGGCCGGCCCATCGAATACTTCACGGACAGGACGGGCGAGGCGACCGTCATCTACTTTTGGCCGACGCCCGACGCGGCCAGCGCCGGCACGGTGCGGCTCCAGACGCGGCGCCTTCGGGCTACCATGCGCGAGGGAACAGCGACGCCGGACTTCGAGCCGTTCTGGCAGGACTACTTCGTTTATGAGCTGGCCGCGCGGCTCGCGCTGGCCGCTGGCGTCCTCGCGCGCGTCAAGTTCCTCAAGGACGAGGCGCAGGGAAAGCTCGAGCTGTGCCGCGCGCAGTCGCAGCAGCGAGGCTCGCAGCAATTCGTGATGGCACACAGATCGGGGTCCTACAGATGAGGTTCTATCCGAACGGAGCTGGCGAATCGCTCGGCGGGGACGTCCTGTGCTCGCAGACCCCCATCATCACGAGCGGGAATGTCTGGTGGGTCAACTCGGCCACGGGCACCGATGCGGCGAGCCCCGCCGGTCAGGACCGGGAAAAGCCGCTCGCGACGCTGGTGCAGGCGAACACGAACGCTACCGCGGGAGACATCATCTTCCTCCAGAGCGGGCACACCGAAACGATGACGGTCGCTTTCGGCGCGCTCAAGGCCGTTACCGTGGTCGGCGTAGGGACCACGTCCGGCAAGCCGGCGGCGCAGCTCAAGATCAACGCTGCGGCGGCCGGACTCCTTTCCACGGCCACGGGCGTCTCCGAACTCCGGAACATCTACTTCCCGGCCGCCGTCCAGTCGGACACGTCGGCGACTGGCAAGGTCCTCATCGCCTCGACGCCGGGCGTCATCGTCTCCGGC
>DATMZL010000983.1:0-3782 GCA_035607075.1 Polyangia bacterium | reverse complement strand
CGGCGACCCCGAGCACGAGCATCACCAGACGGTCGAATCCCAGGGCAATCCCGGCCGTCGAGGGCATCCGGGGCAGCGCCGCCAGCAGGGCCTCGTCGATCGGATAGACCTGGCGGCCGCGGGCGGCGCGGATGCGCGCCTCGTCCTCGAAACGGCGGCGCTGCTCGGCCGCGTCGGTCAGCTCGCCGAACGCGTTCGCCAGCTCGAGCCCCGCCGCGTAGAGCTCGAACCGCTCGACCACGCGGGCGTCGCCGGGCTTGGGGCGCGCCAGCGCGGCCAGCGGCGCCGGCCAATCGAACACGAAGGTCGGGCCCGCCTCCGCCAGGCGCGGTTCGATGCGGTCCAGAAACACTTGGTAGAAAATATCGTCCCACGCCTCGGCGGACCCCAGCGCCACGCCGGCGGCCGCCGCCTTCGCGCGCAGGACCGCGGCGTCCTCGTCGCCGTGAAGCTCGATGCCCGCGTGGCGCGCCCACAGCTCGCGCACGGTCGTGCGCGCGAACGGCGCGGCGATCCCGAGAGCGCGCGCGTCCCGCCCGGCCGCCGTAGCGGCCACGCGCAGCAGCGCCTCGCAGTCGGCGGCGAGCGTCTCGAGCGGCTCGTTCGCGCGATACCACTCGACCATCGTGAATTCCTCGCGGTGGTGCGGTCCCCATTCGGCGGCGCGCCAGCACTTCGCGACCTGGACGATGCGCGGCATCCCGGCCGCGACCAACCGCTTCATGTGGTACTCGGGCGACGTGATCAGCCAGTGGGCGTCGCCCGCCGGAACCGCCTCCAGGTGCACTTCCTGGCCGGGCGAACGGACGCGCGCCGGCGTGTCGACCTCGACGAAGTCCTAGCGTTCGAACCAGCCGCGAACGGCGCGCAGGATGCGGGCGCGCGCTTCCAGCGTCTCGCGCGCCGCGACCACGGTGTTCGCCCGTCTGCCTAGGCGCGGGCGAGGCGCTCGAGGTACTGCCCGGTGCGCGTGTCGATCTTGATGACGTCGCCGACGTTGATGAACAACGGCACGTTCACCGTCGCACCGGTCGAGATCTTCGCGGGCTTCGTCGCGCCCGTCGCCGTGTCGCCGCGGAACCCGGGGTCCGTCTCGACGATCGCCTGCTCGATGAAGTTCGGCAGCGAGACGGCGACGGCGCGGCCGTTGAAGAACAGCACCTCGACGTTGATGTTCTCCGGCATGAAATCGGCCGACTCGCCGACGGTCGGCTTCGGGATGCCGACCTGATCGTACGTCGTCGTGTCCATGAAGATGAACGAGTCCGCGTCGGCGTAGAGGTACTGCATCGTCTTCGTCTCCACGTCCGCGGGCTCCAGCTTGTCGCCAGAACGCAGGTTCCGCTCCAGCACCGCGCCCGTCAGCAGGTTCTTCATCTTGGTGCGCGTGAACGCGGCGCCCTTCCCCGGCTTGACGAACTGGAACTCGACGATCGTGTAAGGCGCACCGTCGATCATGATCTTCAAGCCCTTGCGGATATCCGAAGTGTCGTACATGGCGACGCCGGTTTAGCCCGTCCGTCGCGGCAGCGTCAAGGAACTACGCTACGAACCCTCCTTTGCCCGACCCTTTGCGCGCCTGGCGTCGCAGGTTACCAGGGTAACCTTCGACGCCCCGACGCCGCGTACTACGAAGCTACGGAGCGCTGGTGCCTTGGCGGCCGTAGGCGTCTTCGAGGCGGACGACGTCGTCGAGCTCGGTGGTCGAGACTTCGAAGACGTCCGTGTCCTCGACGGCGATCATGCGATGGCGAAGCAGCGGCGTGACATGGAACGCGTCGCCCGGGCCCATTTCTTTGAATTGCGGCTCCTGCCCCTCGGCGAAGTGCTCGAACCGCATCTTGCCCGCCCACACCATCACCGTCTCGTCCTTCTTCTGGTGGTACTGCAGCGACAACTTGTGGCCTGCCTTGATGTGCAGCACCTTGCCGACATAGCGGTCGGTGACCGCCCAGATCATCTCGTGCCCCCACGGCTTCTCGACGCGCTTCATGTTTTTAAAACTCCCTGTGGCGGCTCAGGGACTCGAACCCCGGACCCGGCGCGTATGAAACGCCTGCTCTAACCAGCTGAGCTAAGCCGCCTGAATTTTGAACCCTCACCCAGCCCCTCTCCCGCTTGCGCGGGCGAGGGTCACAAATTGGCCCGCGATCTTGCGCGGCGCGCCGACGGTGTCAAGACCATTACCAACTTTGATCGCGTCGGCGCGGTGGAAGGTACTCCACCTCCGCGGGCGTCGTGGGCGACTGGGGCCGCGTCTTCGCGAGCAGCCGCACCGCTCCCAGGCCGGCCAGGAAGCCGCCGACGTGCGCCATCCACGCGACGCCCGACCCGCTCGGTATCAGGAATTGCCCCAGGAACCAGATGCCCAGGAAGACCCACGCCGGCACGTCGATCACCGGCCAGATGAGCGGAATCGCGATGAAGGTGACGACCTTGGCGCGCGGAAACAGCATCAAGTAACCGCCGAGCACGCCCGCGATCGCCCCCGACGCGCCGATCATCGGCGCCATCGAGCTCGGCAGGCTGAAGGCCTGCGCCAGCGCGCCCGCCGTGCCGACGATCAGATAGAAGATCACGAACCGGATCGTGCCCAAGCGCTCCTCGACGTTGTCGCCGAAGATCCACAGAAACCACATGTTCCCGATCAGGTGCATCCAGCCGCCGTGCAGGAACATCGACGTGAAGATCGACCCGGGCAGCGGCAGCAGATCGGCTGGGCGGATGTCGACCCAGTTGACGATCTCGTAAGGGATCGCCCCTCCTTTGAGAACGAGCAGGTTCCGCGCGTGCGGTTCCAGCGACAACTCGAAGAGGAACGCGACCACGTTGGCGGCGATCAGCAACAGCGTCACTGCCGGAAACCGCGTGCGCGGGTTGTGGTCTCGGAGCGGGAACAGCACCCGTATCGAGTCTGACACTAAACGACACTGACCGTCCCGACGAGCTTCAGCGACCTTGACTGTGCCGGAAGCGGCCCCTATAACGCGCCTAGAGAAATGCGTCTTTACAGCGGAAAGATCCCGACGGTCGGTTCGGAGATCGTGAAGAGTCTGGTCGAGGCGGGCGACATCGAGGTCAGCGACCGCTCCGAGGCGGAGATGGATGTGCAGGCAGTCCTCAAGGAGTACATCCGGCTCGATCGCGAGATCACCGAGAAGACGAAGGACGTGCTGCAGAAGCGCAACCTGCCCTACGAGCAGTTCGGGAAGGTGAAGCGCGCGCTCGCCGGTGAAAAAGGCTTTGGCCTCGGCGAAGAGGGATTGGACTGGATGACGACGCAGATGATCGAGTCGTTCATGCAGTCGCAGCACATCGCCGAGATCTTCGTCGACGACGCCGTCCTGCGAAAGCGCATGACCGACGTGCTGAAGAAGCACATGCAGGTCGACGAGGAGCTGGACGAGGAAGTCCGCCGCCGCATCAAGAATCTCGAAGAAGGGACCTCCACCTGGGAGGTCGAGTACGGCAAGGTTCTGGATCAGATCAAGCGGAACCGCGGCCTGGACCAGTAACGACGCCCGTGACGTCGAAGTCGTCCGCCGGCGGCGCGGACGGCGCGCGATCCTTCGCGTTGGCGACGACGGCGCGCACCAACCGGTCGACCGCGCGCGCCACACCGGGCAGCCGCGCGTCTTCAGCCAGGAATCCCGGCGTCGAGTACACGCGCGCCTTCTGATCGACGATCACGTCCTCGGGCGCGCAGGGGCGGACGTCGGCGCCCATGACCGCGGCGTGCTTCGCCGCCGATGTCCCCTTCGGACCGACGGTCACGCGCACGC
>DATMZL010001119.1:0-4981 GCA_035607075.1 Polyangia bacterium | reverse complement strand
CGCATGCGCCGTCCAGCTGAACGTGTCGACGACCGTGCCGCTGGAATCGTAGAGGTTTGCCGAGTCGGCAGCGCCGAGGCCGAACCCGAACTCGCCGGCGCCGTTGATGATCTCGTTCAGCACGACGAAGCCGCCGGGCGGCAGCATCGTGCCCGCCGGAATGATCGCGATGGCGTGCGTGGGATCGTTGTCGCGGAAACCCCAGCCGGTGAGATCGGCGGTCGTGCCCCCGACGTTGGTCAGCTCGACCCAGTCGCCGGGCGTGCCGCCGTTCGATTCCACCTCATTGATCTTCACGATCGCCGGCGCCGCAGGCGCGGGCGAGCACACGATCGCCACCTTGCCCGTGTCCGTGCAATCGCCGTCGCTGACCGTGAGCGTGACCATCGACGTGCCGGGCGTCGTACAGAGCAGCGTCGGATTCGGCGTGGTGGCGCCGGCGAGCATCCCCGACGTCGCGACCCACGAATACGCCAGCGCCGCCGGACGCGCGTCGGAATCGTGCGCCGACGCGGTGAGCGCGCTCGTGAAGCCGACGATCACCTCGCCCGGATTCGCGCCGATGGCGTCGACGACCGGACAGACGTTGACCGTCCCGGTGATCGTCACGTTGCCGGTGCGGGGCGGCTCGTGGCACTGGATCTTGATCATCAGCGCGGTGGTCATCCCCGCGGTGATCGAGAACATCGCCGTCCCGCCGCAGGTCGTCTGCGCGTCCGTCGCCGTCGCCGTGATTGCCAGGTTGTATCCGCTGCCCGCCGGGATCCCGCTCACGGTCAGGGAGATCGTCTGGCTGTGGCTGACGTCGATGCTGCCCGCGCGCGCGAACGCGTTCGGTCCCGTGATCGAAAAGCTCGCGCTGTTCAGCACGGCCGTCGGCGACAGCTGAAGGTTCGCGACGACCATGCCCGCGTCGTCGGCCACGGGGCCGGGCTGCCTCACGCAAGCGCCGGCGGCGACGGCAGCCAGCGTGGACAGGACGAACAAGATCCCGAGGGGGCGGCGGCACACGGTCATGCGGTGACTCCTTTTATGGAAAAAGTCGCCGCAACTCTTTAGGCCAGGCGCATCACTTCCGTAAAGCGACAACCGCGTGTCGACGCTACGCGTTCGGTCGAATTATGCGGAATGCGTCGATCACGGACGGGGGAGCTCGTAGCGCAGGAACAGCTCGTCGTCGACGCGTTCCAGCGAGACCAGCTTCGCGTCGGGGATCTGATCGGGATCGAAGCCGGCCCCGGCGGCGAGCGTCGGCGCGGTGATGCCGCCCAGGATCCGAGGAACGACGGTGAGATACATCTCGTCGACGGCGTGCGCCGCGAACAGCTCCGCCACCAAGACGCCCCCGCCTTCGCAGACGACAGTGCGTGCGCCCAGCGTGTCGTGCAACCAAGCGAGCAGCGCCTCCGTCGGGACGGTCTCGCTTCCCAGCTCCACCAGCTGCGCGACGCCCGCGAGCACCGCGCGCGTCGCGGCGGGCATGACGCCCGCGTGAACGATGTAAGCAGCCCCGCCGGTCGAACGATCGAAAATCTTCGCGTCGGTGCGGATCCCTTCCCCGCGCCGTGTCACGACGATCCGCGCCGGCAGCGACTGCCCTGCGGCGCGCCGGCGGTCGCGCTCGTCCGGCTCCAACGAGAGGGCCGGATCGTCGACGCGCAGGTTCTCGGCGCCGATCAGGATCGCGTCGCCCTGCTCGCGCAGCACGCGCATCCGCCGCCAGTCCTCCTTGCCGCGCGACATCACGAATCGCCCGTGGCGCCGCGCGGGCGCGGGGTTGATCTTGCCGTCCAGGCTGACGGCGAAGTTGATCAGGATGCGCGGTCGCGACGCCATGACGCCGCCATTGTCGCCATCACCCGGCGCGATCGCCAGGCCCCTACTCCATGTCGGCCATCACGATGGGCGGGTGGTGCATCATCGTGATTTCGGGCGACGGACCGACGGCGCTCTTCGCCATCGCGATCGCCTCCGGCAGCGAATCGGCGCGATCCCAGCCGAGGATCCTGGGCACGTGCGCGTTCTCGGCGCCCGCGACGATCACCTTGCCCATGTGCTGGCGGCCGTTCTCGCCCCAGTACCACATGAAGAACGGGTGCGCGCCGTGGTACGCGTTCCCGCGCCGGTACATCTCGATGTAGCTGGGGTTCTTCGCGAACTCTTCCTCGTACTTGTGCCGCAACTTCATCGCGTCGCGCGTCTCGGGCAAGAGGCGGTTGAAGAACTCGATGTAGCTCGGGTGGTGCTCGTGATCGAACTCGTCGTAACAGGGGTGGGTCAGGATCATCACCCCACCCTTCTTCAGAAGCGGCTTGCCCCGGTAGAAGTTGTGGAAGTAGCCGTTCCCCATCACCTGCACGAGGATCGGGTTCAGGATCGAGTTCACGTTGTAGGGCGAGATGAACGGCACCGGGCAGATCACCACGTCAGCCTGGCCGCGGACGTGCACGCCGTACTGATCCCAGCAGTGCTTGAGAATCCGCTCGTGCACCGGCTCGGTCTTGCCCGCGTAGACGGCGACCATCTGGTACTGCGCCGGGATCGAATGAAACAGCTTCCGCTTCGCGGCGCGCGGCAGCTTCGACAGCGTCCAGCGCATCGCCTCGAACTTCAGGCGGTCGACCTCGGTGAACTCGTCCTCGTTCTTCGACAGGAACGCGGTCGCGCCGGCGTAGATGCGGTTGTTCAGCGCGGTCTCGATGTGGAACACGTTCATGTGGCGGTCGACGATCGCGCCCTGCCGCTCGACTTTGGTGTTCAGCATCGACCGCTTCGGATCCATGTAGCTGTCCGACGCGCGAATCGTCTCCGGCTCGTGGTGCGGGCGCAGCGCCTCGTAGTCGCACAGCCCGACCGCCACCGACTTGTGGCCGCCGTCCATCGGCACGAGGTTGATGTTCACGTAGATGACGAGGTCGCTCTCGACGCACCGCCGGTTGATGTTCACCGGCTCGTTGTGGTCGGTCTTGCCCAGGTGGACGATACCGTCGGGATCCTCGGCGTCGTGGTTGTAGTAGCGATCCGGATAGAACGCGTCGTGGATCTTCGCGCCCACCATCCGCTTCATCTCGGCGGCGCTCAGCCGCCGGTGCAGCGAATTCGCGATCACGATGTGCACGTCGTCGACGCCGTTGGCGTCGAGCAGCTCCAGGACGATCTCGATGATCGTCTGCCGGATGTCGGGCGTCGTCATCGGCGGCAGCGGCAGGCTGATGTCGTCGACCGCGATCGTGACGCGCATCCCCGGCGCCAGTTGCGCGTACAGCGGGTCGGCGTCCAGCGGGTGATTCAGCGCGTACCGGATCGCCGCGCCCGGATTCGCCAGCCCCTCGATCGGCGGCTTCGGGTAGAGGACGCGCGTCCCGATCGGCAGGTCCTCCAGCAGCAGGTCCTCGCCCGAGAACAGGATGCGCGGCGCCGAGTCGCCGTCGATGTAGACGACCTGGTCGTCCTCCTTGTTGCGTGGGACGGGACCGCGAAGAATCTTTGGGGCTCTTTCTCGCATTACCTCAAGTCCGTCATCGCAAATCCAAAGGTGACCGTGTCACCGTAAGTCCAAAATGGGCCAGTCATGCTGCTGGGCCGTGCCGCGCAGCCTGATGTCCGGGTTGACCGCGGTCGGATGGCCGACGACCGACAGCATGGGCAGGTCGCTCATGCTGTCGCTGTACGCGTAGCAGTCGGACAGGTTCAGGTTTTCTTTTTCGGCGTAGATGCGCATCCAGCTCGCCTTGATCGCGACGGCCATCACGGAAAACAGCAGGCGCCCGATCGCGTAGCCGTCAACGAACTCCAAACGATTCGTCACATAGTCGTCGATTTT
Source organism: Polyangia bacterium (assembly GCA_035607075.1). Classification (GTDB taxonomy): domain Bacteria; phylum Myxococcota_A; class Polyangia; order Fen-1088; family Fen-1088; genus JADGRB01. The sequence continues at coordinate 1,158 of DATMZL010001119.1, read as the reverse complement.
GAGGTGCTTGGCGAGCGGACCCACCGTGATGTCCAGGGCGCCCGTCACCAGCACCTGGCGCAGGCCCAGCTGACGCGATTTGTCTATCAGCTCGTAGGCGCCGGGAAAGATCGACGGGCGCAGCACGGTGTCGAACAGCTCCTCGGCCAGGCAGCGCAGCCGGTCCTCTGATTCGCCCTTGTAGCGCACGAAGAACAGGTCGTTGAAGAGCCGCCGGTTGTAGAAGTCGGCCGCCATGAACATCGGGACGCTGACGAACGTCGCCGCGGTCTTCACGATGCTCTTCAAGATGCCCTGCTGGTTGCGCGCCGAGAACGCAAACGCGTGCACCAGGTTCGTCCGCACCAGCGTTCCATCCAGATCGTAGAAGGCGGCGGCGCCCATCCGTGGGGGCAGCCTATACCATGAAATCCCGCTTCGCGTAGGGAGCCGGCGAGCTCTGCTCGCCGCGTACCATCGCGGGAGGGTTTGGGAACCCTCCCAGGGTTCCCATCTAGATTATCCGGGCTTTGCATAACTTCGAGAACCACCGGCATAATGCGGCCCTGACGTAGCCATGAAGCGCGTTGCCGGTCGCGAGCTTCTGACGACGATCTTGAAGGAGGCGGCCCCCGCCGACCTCAGAATCGTTGGGAGGATGCTGCTTCACGCCGCCATCGTCGGCGTGGCGGCCGGGCTGATGGGCGCGGCGTTCTTCGCCGCGCTCGAGGTGGTGCAGCGGCTGATTCTGGAAGAGCTGGGCGGCTACCGCCCGCTGCGGGCCCACGGCGAGACGTTCCTGCCCGAGATCGCGAACCTCGGACGCTTCAAGCCGTGGCTGCTCGCGATCGTCCCCGCGGTGGGCGCGCTCGCGAGCGGTATCATCTCCGAGCTGGCGCCGGAGACGCGCGGCGGCGGCGGTGACGCGATGATCAACGCCTTTCACCGCGAGAACGGGATCGTGCGAAAGCGCGTCGCGTGGGTGAAGGGGCTCGCGTCCATCTTCACGCTGGGCACGGGCGGCTCGGGCGGCCGCGAGGGGCCGACAATGCAGATCGGTGGCGCGCTCGGGTCGACCTGCGGGTGGCTGCTGGGCGTCGACGCGCGCGAACGGCGCATCCTGCTGGTGTCGGGCGTCGCGGCCGGCATCGCCGCCGTGTTCCGCACGCCGCTCGGCGC
>DATMZL010000040.1:0-4176 GCA_035607075.1 Polyangia bacterium | reverse complement strand
GCTCAGATCGCAGCGCGCGCCATCGAGTAATTACGACCCCATCAACTCATATTAATAACGACCACCCTCCTGAATGGCTGCATACTGCTCACGCACATCAGCCACGGCGCGGGGCTCGGCCACCGCGAGCGTGTGCCCGACGGGCCTGCCCAGGAACGCGACGAACGCGGCGGGTTCACGCTGCTCATCTCCGATCGGTACCTGTTGCTGATCGGGCTGTCCGTGCTGGTGCTCAATTTCGTCAACACCACCGGCGATTTCATCCTGGCCGAGATGGTGAACGCCAAGGCGCGGATGCTGACGGGTGCGGCGCGGCGGCACTTCATCGGCGCCTTCTACGGAAACTTCCAGACCTGGGTCAGCGTGATCACCGCGGTCGTGCAGGTCGTGGTTGTCGCGCGCGTGTTCAAGAAGGTCGGCGTTCGCGGCGCGCTGTTGTTCCTGCCGTTGCTGGCGGTCGCCGGATACGGTGCATCGGCGCTGCTGCCCTGGCTCGCGGTCGTCGCAGTCGTGAAGGTGGCCGAGAACAGCACCGACTACTCGCTGCAGAACACCATCCAGCAGGCCCTGTTCCTGCCGACCTCGCGGGACGCGAAGTACAAGGCCAAGTCCGCGATCGATACGCTGTCGGTCCGCCTGGGTGACCTGGTGTCGACCGGCGTGGTGTTCGTCGGCGTCCAGATCCACCTCTCCCTGCTCGGTTTCGCGATCACGAACGTGTTCGCGGGGATGCTTTGGATCTGGATCGCCGTCAACCTCCGCCGGCGTCAGCGCCTCAGCACCAGCGAGTCGAACTCTTTGCCCATCCCGTCGATCGCGTGCAAGGCCAGCTCCTTGCCGGTGACGGTCACGTACGTGAAGTGGATGACTGCGTCCGAAAAGGCGGTGAAGCTGGAGGTGCCGACGGAGCGGACGCCGATTCCTCCTCCGCCCGTCACCACGTAAGTGACGCCGTTGATCGGGTTGGTCCGCTCGTAGTCGTGGTCGTGTCCGTTCAGCACCAGCGGCACCTGGTGCTTCTCGAGCACAGGAACGAAGTAAGCCTGGAAGCCGCCGTCGTTGCCGTGCTCGCCCGACGAGAACGGGGGCTTGTGACCGTAAACGATCGTCCAGGGCAGCGCATTGGTCGTCAGGTCCGCGTCCAGCCAGGCGGCCTGCGTCGGGCCTGAGCGCTCGGTATCCAGCACGACGAAGTGCACGTCGCCCCAGTTGTACGAGTACCAGCGTTCTATACCGTCCGGCCCGCCGTTCTCGGGCAGCACGAAGGCTTCGCGGAAGGGCGCCGCGTCCTCGCTGGAGTATTCATGGTTGCCGCTGGCGGGAAACACGGGGAAGAACTTCAGATAGTCGGCGTAAGGGGCGAAGAAGTTGTGCTCCAGCTCGGCGCGCGTCCCGTTCTCGTAGGCGATGTCGCCGGTGTGGATCATGAAATCGAAGGGGACTGTCGCCATCTGGTCGCGCAGCGCCATCTGGTCGCTGCCGCCGCCGCCCGAATCGCCGAAGGCGATGAAGCGGACCGTCGCGCCGGTTCCCGGGGCGGGCGCCGTCCGGAAGCCGAATCGATCGGACGCCGCGTCGCCGTTCTTGACGTCGTAACAGTAGACGGTGCTGGGCGCGAGCGAGCCGAGCGGCGCCAGCCATTGCGACGCACCGGCCGCCACCAGCGCGCTCTTATCGGGCGCCGCCAGCGGGCTCCCGACGGCGCGTCCGTCGGTCGCCGTGAGCGCGACCGACAGTGTCCCGTTGGCGGGCGAGACCCAGCTCAGGTCGGCCGACCCGTCGGTGACCTGCTGCAGGTAGGGCGTGCGGGCGAACGTGAACGACGCGGTCGCCGCCGAACCTTGGGCGCAGGCCTGCAGGATGGGGGTGCGCCCGTCGCTGCGTTCCGCGGGGGGATTACTCAGATCGCCGGTGCGCGTGGCGCCGAGCTGGCCGGAGATGTTGGCGCTGACGCCGCAAGCTCCGGAGCCGGCGACGACGAGGGGGAGAACGAAAAGGAGGACGCGGGGCAGGAGCGTGTTTCGCATGAACGCTTAAGTAGGCACCGAAATAATCGGTCAAGCAGGTGAAATTATTTCGGATTATCGTGCGCGGGCTGCGCAAGACGTGCGTCGCGCGATCGTTTTGCGCGCGTATCGCACGCGCAGGAACTGCCGAAGCGACGCCACGCGCGCCAGGATTTCGCGCGCGCGAGCCCGATCGCGCCGTCGACGCGCGGCCTGGGCTTGGAAGTCGGTTTGCAACCGATCAGGACGGACCATGATCACCTCGCCGACGTGCCTCCGCTCGTTCGCGCGCCGTCTCGCGGCGGCCGCGGCGTTCGTCGCGTCGACGTCGGCTCCGGTGTCCGCAGGTTCGGATCCGCCGCGCTGGTTTGCCGATCGACCCGTGGCGTGGAGCGAGCACGACGACGCCGACGTCCCGACGCCGCCGCCGAGCAATCACTTGCAGGAGCTGATGGTCGCCCTCATCGTGCGCGACTCGCTGGCCAACGAGGCGGATCGGCTGCTCGCCCTCGAAGGGCGGACCACCGCGCTGGACGTCAACGCGCTGGACGAGGTGCCGTGCTCGACGTGGTTCTGCGCGCGCAACCATCTGCGCCCGATGACCGTCGCGGAGACCGTCGCAGGACCGGCGGCGGTGGCGCCGCGCCCGCCGTTCAAGATCACGAAAGGCAAGCACCTGGGCGCGGCCGCCGGGTTCCAGGTCAAGGACGCGAACGGCAACAAGTTCATGCTCAAGTTCGACGTCGCGGGCCACCTCGGGATGGCGAACGCCGGCGAGATGATCGGCAACCGCATCTTCCACGCGGCCGGCTACAACGTCCCGGGCGCGTTTCTCGTCGACGTCACGGCGGCCGACTTCAAGGTCGATCCGAATGCGAAGTTCCAGCTCTACACGGTCGAACGCCGTCCGCTGACCGAGGCCATGGTGCGCGCGACGCTGGACCGGGCCGCCCACGCCCCGGACGGTCGGGCGCGGGCCGTCGCCGTGCCCTGGGTGCCCGGGACGATTCTGGGCGGGTTCGACATGCTCGGCGTGCGGCGCGGCGATCCGAACGATCGGATCCCGCACCAGCACCGGCGCTCGCTGCGCGCAAGCTGGATGCTGTTTGCGTGGCTGTCGGTGCTCGACCCGAGCTCGATCAACACGATCGACAGCTACCGCGAGGAGGGCGGCCGCCACCTGGTCCGGCACTACTTCTTCGATTTCGGCTGCTCCTTCGGCTCGGCGACGAGCTACGCGCAGGGCGTGCAGCAGGACGGCGAGTACAGCGTCGAGGTTGCGCGGACGCTCGCGTCGTTCTTCTCGCTGGGCGCGTACCGGCGACCTTTTCAGGATCGCCGCGACGAGTGGGTGCGCCTGGTCGGTGAACATCCGGCGCTCGGCTACTTCCCGGCGGAAACCTTCGACCCCGATGCGTTCCGCACAAACCAGAGGATCCCGTCACACATGCGGATGACGGATCGCGACGCCTACTGGGGCGCGAAGCTGGTGACCGCCTTCTCCAACGAGCAGATCGGCGCGCTGGTCGCCACCGCCGCGCTGCCCGAGGCCGACGCACGCTACATCGAGCACGGCCTCGAGGTCCGGCGCGACATCATCGGACGCCGTTACTTGCGCGCGGTCACGCCGGTCGAGAATCCGACGATGTATCCCGACGGCAGCCGGATCTGCTTCGAGGATCTGGCGATCGCCCGCGGTTACGCGCGGCCGCCGGAGGTTCACTACCTCGTCGAGATCAGCGACGGGCGTGGAAACATGATCGCGACTTACGTACAGGACGCGGATGGACCGTTTGCTTGCGTGCCGATCGAATCGGGAACCCTGAGAGGGTTCCCGAACCCTCCCGCGATGGTACGCGGCGAGCAAAGCTCGCCGGCTCCCCACGCGTCCGGCAGCACCGACCGGCTGGCCACCGACTATCGCGTCGTGGAGATCCGCAGTCACTTCGTCGGCGCCGCGGGGCGCGAAGGCAATCACGTCGCGAAGGCGGCGCGCGTCCATCTGCGCTGGCGGGAGGGTGAAGGCCGGTTCGCGGTGGTCGGCCTGGAGAGGGACGAATGACGACGCTGCTGGTCGTTGCGCTGGCGGCCGCGGAGGCGGCGGCCCACCCGTGCGCCGCGCCGGAGCGCGAGCGTCCGCCCGACCCACGTTGCGGCGAAACGCTCGACG
>DATMZL010000047.1:0-3728 GCA_035607075.1 Polyangia bacterium | reverse complement strand
GCTCGTTTACGACATCGCCACCGACAAGTGGCACAACCGGAGCAGCAACGAGGACGGCTCGGGGCGGTGGCGGCCTGACTGTGCCGCGATTAACCTCGCGGCGCCGATTTATGGTGACAGCCTGAGCGGGACGCTGATGGCGCCGCAACTGTACGCCTCGACCGACATGGGCGTTCCACTGCTGCGCCGACTGATCACGCCGCCGCTCCGGGCGGGCACGACGCGGGCGTTCTGCCCGCGCGTCGAGATCGAGATGGAGTGTGGCGGACCCTACTCGCCGGTCGATGTAACGCTCGAATGGTCCGATGACGGCGGCAGGACCTGGACGGGCGGGCCGCGGACGATGAATGCGGGACACGCGGAGGAAACGCGCAAGCGCGTCTATACCACGCGGTTGGGCAGCTTCCGCCAGCGCATGTTCCGCATCACCGCGAAAGGCTGGTCCACCTTGTATGCGATGGATGCCGAGATCACGCCGGGGGCCACCTGATGGCACTGGCGCCCCCCATCGCCGATGCCCCGCTGGCCGACGATGGCGCACAGCACAGCAAGGCATGGACGGCCTACAACCAGGCGGTGGCGGACAATATCGCGCGCCTCAACGCGGCGATGGGCGTCACCGACGGTTCGGACGCGACCGCCGGGCAGATCGGCGAGTGGCTGTCCTCGGTCGTCGCCACGCCGGCCGGGATCGGTAACAACAACCCGACCAACGTGACCAGCCTGCCGCTCGCTCCGGGCGACTGGGACGTGCGCGGTGAGGTGTGGTACCACCTCGGCGCCGGGCCGACCGGAAGCTGCGAGGCGGGCATCTCCACCACGTCCGGGGCCATGCCGTCGGTGCCGGGCATCGGTTCGCGGACGACCCAGATATTCGTCCATCAGGCGAACTCCGGCCAGGTGCTGCCGTTGGCGACGTGCCGCCTCAGTCTGTCCGCCCCCGCGACGGTGTATCTGATCGCGCTGTGCGGGTTCTCGTCAGGCACGACGACGGTCTACGGCCGGATCGAGGCGCGGAGGGTTCGGTAGATGCTCAACTTCCGTCTGATCCACGCTGGTCTGGATGTCGCGCCGATCCTCGCGGAACTCGACGCCGTGCCCGAGTGGGGACAATACGGCGAGCGCAAGGAGCGCGAGGGAACGGCGCACGGCGCGATTTCAGCAGACCTATGGATCAGGTATTTTGCCCGCGAAACGTTGAACGAACCCGCCGACTATAACCGGCCCGGCCAGTGCGTGTTCTACCCGGTCTGGGACAGGCTGCCGTCGATCCACCGCCTCACCTGGGGCCTGATGGCGTCACAACGCGCTGTGGAACTGGGCGGCATTCTGGCGACACGGCTGCCGGCGGGCGGGCGGATCGAGCGTCACAGCGACGCGGAATCCTGGCACGCGCGACGCTACAACCGGAAATGCTACGTGGCGCTCCAGGCCAACGCGCGCTGCATCGTCGAGTGCGACGGCGATGAGCAGGTGTTCCGCACGGGCGAAATCTTTGAGTTCGACAACACGCTGCCACACTCGATGACCAATGGCGGCGACGAAACGCGAACGACTCTGATAATATGTCTGAGGTGCGAATGAAACGGGCGCCCAACCAGCCGGAGAGCCAGATCGTCATCTACGCGGGGATCTACGCGAAGACGTGGACGGTGCGCGACCGCGGCACGCTGCTGCCACAGCACGCGCACGAATTTTCCCATATCAGCTATATCGTTTCGGGCGTGGTGCGTGTCTGGTGCGAGGACGTGGAACTGGGCGACTTCGCCGGGCCGCGCGCCATCAAAATCGAGGCCCGCGCGAAGCACCGGTTTCTGACGCTGAGCGATAACGTCGTGATCCTGTGCCTGCACAACGCCGACCGTGCCGATCCCGATGGCGAGCCGCTGATCGCCGAGGAACACAATCTCGTGATGGAGGATTAGCGAATGCCGTTCGCAGTCGCGGCCGCCGGAGTAACAGCCGCCGCCGGGTTGGCAGGCTCAGCCCTACAGGCCAATGCCACCAAGAGCGCGCAGTCGAGCGCCAACGCGGCGCAGGCGGCGGCGGAGGAACGCGCACGGGCCGATCTCGCGCCCTACAACACGCAGGGCCAGACCGCGCTGACGGGCGCCTCCAACCTGCTCGGGCTGAATGGGCCGGACGCCGCTACCTCGGCGCGGAACAACTTCCAGGCCAGCCCAGGATATGCCTGGTCGCTCGACCAGGGGTTGCGCGCGGTGGACGCGGGCGCGGCGGCGCAGGGGATGCTGCGCTCCGGGGCGACGCTGAAGGCCGAGCAGGCCTACGGCACGGGGTTGGCGGATCAGGAGTTCACGAACTACTACAACCGGCTTTTTTCACTGGCCAACATGGGCGAGAACGCGGCGGCGAAAACCGGCTCGAACGCGATCACGACCGGCCAGGGCGTCGCCGGCACGGATGTCAGCAGCGGCGCCCAACTTTCGAGCATTTACGGCAATGACGCGAAGGGCATCAGCGGCTCCGTCAACACCCTGTTCAATAATCCACAGTTCCAGAGCACCGTGAAAGGTTGGCTCGGAACCGGGAACACCCCCGGCGTCAGCGGCAGTCCTAATACGCCGTCGATCTACGGCGTGCCGAGTCCCTACTGATGCCCACCTTTTCCTCCGCCCAGGTCACCGACCCGTTCCTGTCCACTAACGAGCTACTGGCGCCGATGCTCGCCCAGATCGAGGCACAGGAGAAGCTGGGCACGCTCGATGTCAACCGGCAGCGGCTGGGGCTCGACCAACGCAAGCTGGACCTGCAACAGGCGGGCGGCCAGGCGCTCATCGATTCCCTTCGCACCGTGCCCCCGGCACCCGCGGACGCGACGCCGTTCGAGCAGCAGATGGGATTTTCCGAAGGCGGCAATTCCGCCGACAAGGTCAACGCCGGGGGCTACGCCGGGCAATTCCAGTTCGGCGCCGGACGCCTCGCCGATCTTGGACTCTACACGCCGGCGCCGGGCGAGGACCTGAAGTCGAACCAGTGGAAGGGCCAGTTCCACATCGCGCCCTACAACGTCGCCTCGCTGGATGACTTCCTGAAGAACCCGGCGGCGCAGCACGCGGCGTTCGTGGCCCACGTCGCCGACATCGACAAGACGATCGACAGCACGCCCGGCGCGGACAAGTTCGACCGCAACGGGCTCCGCGCGGTGGCCCACCTCGGTGGCACCGGTAGCCTGCGCGCGTTCATCGCCTCCGGCGGCAATCTCGACCGGGCCGACAGCAACGGCACCACGCTCAAGGGTTATTACCAGAAATTCGCGCAGGGCGGCGCGCCGCTACTGCAACAGACATTCGGCTCGGTGCATGGCCCCGGCGGCCCGCCCTCCGATATCCCGGCCGTGCAGCCGGGCGGGCGTGTCGGCACGGCCTGGATCGATCCGAACGCGCCGCTGCCCACGCCGCCCATCCCGCCGTCGGGCGGTGCGCCGCCACCATTCAATCCCAACGCCGGGCCACGCGTCGCGGCCACCCCGGATGCGGCACCGGGCACCATCGCCCCGCCGACCGAGGTCGGGGTCAACCCGAACGCGGCGGTGACGATCCCGCCGAGTCCCATCGCGCTGCGGACGGGCGGGACCGATGTGGCCGGGCCAGGGGCCGGACAAACCACCGCTCCCGCGACCACGCTGCCGCCGGTCGAGGCACCGAACCGGATGTATCAGACGGGACTCCCTGGCATCACGATCGGCGGTCCCGGCAATCCACTCGCTC
>DATMZL010000048.1:0-3136 GCA_035607075.1 Polyangia bacterium | reverse complement strand
GGCGCGGGAACGGGTGGTGGCGCCGGCGGTACGAGCGGCAGCACCGGCACCGGTGGCGGCGCGGGCACGATGCTCGGCACCAGCGGCGGCATGGCGAGCGATCCCGCCGGCAACGTCCGGCTCGACATTCCTGCCGGAGCGCTGCTCGGCGACACTTGGTTCGCGTTCACGCCCGTCACTACGTTTCCCGGCTTGCCCGCCGGTTTCACGCTGGTCGGCGGCACCGCGTATCGCGTCGACTGGACGGGTGCCGGATTCGCGTCAGCGGCGCCGCTGCGCCTGCGGATCCGTGTCGCGACGTTCGCGTTCGCGCCGCTGCCCGACGGAACGCTTGCCGGCCCGGAAAACAAGACCGCCGTGCAAACCTGCAGCGGCAGCGGCGGCACGACGACCGTCTATCCGGACGACGCGCCCTCCGACGGCTACGGAAGCAGCGGTCTGGTCGTCCAGTGCCAACCGAGCGGAAGCGGTGGCAGCGTGACGCCGGGCGCCGGATCCGCGACGCTCGCGTCGACCACGTACACGCCGCCACCCGCGCCGGTGTTTCCCACGATCGTAGGCGAGCCGGCGGACGTAACGGTGCCCGCCAACCAGACGGCGGCCTTCAGCGCGAGCGCCTCCGGCACCACGCCGCTCACCTACCAGTGGCGCCGCAACGGCGTGATCATGGGCGGCCAGACGAGCGCGATCTACGGCCTCATCACGCAGCCGAGCGACAGCGGGGCGAAGTTCGACGTCATGGTGTCGAACGCCGCCGGGCGCGTGGTCAGCCGGGCGGCGCTGCTGACGGTGGCCGGCTGTCAGGATCTCTACCTCGACGGCAACGAATCCGATGTCGACTGCGGTGGCAGCTGTCCGCCCTGCGCCGACGGCCTGACCTGCAAGACCGGCGTGGACTGCGCCAGCAAGGTCTGCGACGCCACCAAGGCCTGCGCCGTGCCCAGCTGCACCGACGGCGCCGCCAACGGCACCGAATCCGGCATCGACTGCGGGAGCGCGTCGACGTGCGGCCTGTGCATGCTGGGCTACGGCTGCAACAGCGTCGCGGACTGCGACACTGCCGCGTACTGCGTCGACGCCCAGGTCGGAAAGCTGTGCTCGGCGGTGGCGTCCTGCGGCGGCGTGTGCAGCGTCGTCGACACGAACGGCCTCGCCTGCGTCGCGGCGCTCGACGGAACCGACCCGATTCACCAGTGTCCGCTCGCGGGGTCGGCCTGCTACAGCGGCGCGTGCGGCTGCGCGGCGGGGCTGACTCTGTGTTCGTCGTGCACCGACACGAAACGCGATCGCGACAACTGCGGCCAGTGCGGGACGACCTGCGGCTGGTCCTGCGCCAGCTCGGCCTGCGTCGTCGCCGCCGAGGTCGCGGCGGGGGGCGGCGGTGGAACCGACGGGCTGGGGTGGCAGTGCGTGCGCCAGCAGACGGGCGGGGTCGCCTGCTGGGGATACGGCATCCTCGGTGACGGCAACCCGCAGGCGAACGCGAGCAAGCCTGTGTTCGTCTCCGGGCTGACCGACGCGGCGGAGATCGTCCTCGGCAACGCGCACGCCTGCGCGCGCCGCCAGTCGGGCGCGGTCGTCTGCTGGGGCGCCAACGGCAGCGGGCAACTCGGCGACGGCACCACCACGACCCGCCTCACGCCGGTCGCCGTCACGGGTCTCACCGACGCTGTCGAGCTGACAGCCTCCAGTAACGACACGTGTGCGCGGCGCGCGAACGGGACCGTCGTCTGCTGGGGCGACAACGCGTTCGGACAGACCGGGGACGGCAGCAAGACGGCTCGTTCTACCCCGACCCCCGTGTCGGGCCTGACCGACGCCACGCAGATCAGCACCGGCGGTTTCAGCGCGTGCGCGCGGAAACAGTCGGGTCAGGTCGTCTGCTGGGGAATGAACTCGTTCGGCCGCCTCGGCGACGGCACGACGACCGAGCACCTGACGCCAGGTCCAACCGTCCTCGGCCTCACCGACGCCGTCGAGGTCACCACCTCGGACTCGCACGCGTGCGCGCGCCGGAGCGGCGGCGGCGTCATGTGCTGGGGCCAGAACCCCGACGGCGAGGTCGGCAACGGCACCACCGGCACGCAGCAGCTCACGCCCGTCGCGGTGTCGAACGTGACGGACGCGGTGCAGATCAGCGCGGGCCACGGCTTCACCTGCGCGCGGCGCACGACCGGCGAGGTCGTGTGCTGGGGCTGGAACAGCCACTGCAACCTCGGCGACGGCTCGGCGATGACGAAGACCACGCCGGTCGCGGTCATGAACCTCGCGGACGCGGTGCAGATCTCCGCCGACGGGAGCAACGCCGCCGTCTGCGCGCTGCGCGCCTCGGGTCCGGTCGACTGCTGGGGCGGTCGGGGCATCGGCGCGGCCTGCACACCGTCCCCGGCGCCAGCGCCCTGAACCGGCCGCCCGCTCGTCGGCGGTGCTCGCGAATCACTTCAGTCGCCGACGTGGCGCTGGCCGGCGAGCCAGCCGCCGCCGCGGCCCATTCCCGTGAAGACCTTGTGCCCGTCGATCCGGTACACGTCGCCTCGGATCACGAAACCCGCACCGTCGCGCGAGAAGAACGCGTCGCTCATGTTGCCTGGCTTCCCGGCGTAGATCGGCTTTGCGCTCCGTCGTCCCGTCCTGAAGTCGATGAACTGCTCCTTCTTCGGATCGTACATCTGCCAGCGGACATGGCAACCGTCGCCACAGTCCTCGCTGATGATCACGCGCCACAGGTCGGTCCCGGGGAGCGCCTGAGCGGCTCCGCAGTCGTTCGCATCGTCGCAGTGCTCGTCGCTCACGGCTGCGACCGTGTCGGGCAAGACGGCGGACGCAGCGGGCAGCAGCAGCGCCCCTTCCTTGCCCCGCAGCGCGAGCTCCCGCAGGCGTGGGGCCGCGACGATCTGCGCCTTGGCAACGATCCGCGCGTGCTCGGCGCCCTGTTCTTCGAAGATCCCGTCGTACTGCCCCTTGATGAACTTCGTGGCCGGCCACTTCGGGTCCAGGAAGACCTGCGTACAGCCATCGTAGTTGCAGTTCGCCGGCCGGACGACGTCGGCGTCGCGCTGGCTGCTTCCCGCGTAACTGATCGCGATCAGCTCGTGGGCCGGCAGACCGCTGACCGCGATCTCGGGGCTGGCCTGGG
>DATMZL010001136.1:0-2865 GCA_035607075.1 Polyangia bacterium | reverse complement strand
ACGCCGGCAAGGCCGCGCTCGAAGCGTTCCTGCGCGAGAAGGTCGTGGTCGTCGACGGTGACATCACCGAGCCGAACCTGGGGATGTCCGAGGAGCTCGCCGAGAAGGTCGCCAAGGACATCGACGTGCTGATCAACTCGTCCGGGCGGGTGACCTTCAACCCGCCGCTCGAGTCGGCGATGCGCACCAACGTCGAAGGCACCAAGAACGTCATCGCCTTCGCGAAGCGGATGCGCCGTCCGGCGCTCATCCACACCAGCACCTGCTTCGTCGCGGGCAACCGCTCGGGCGAGGTGTGGGAGGACGAGGAGCTGGACGGCTACTTCCCGCGCAAGAAGGAGATGACGGGGACGCGCTTCGCCGTCGAGCAGGAGACGGCCGACAGCGCCGCGGGCGCCGAGCGGATCCGGCAGCTCGCGGACGACGCGCAGGTGCTGGCGGCGCTGCGCCAGCAGGCGCGCGATCGCCTGCGCGAGGAGAACCGCGATCCCGACGACGAGCAGGCGCTGAAGCTGGCGGTCGCTCGTTCGCGCAAGGAATGGATCCGGTCGGAGATGACCAAGCAGGGGACCGACCGGGCGGCGAAGTGGGGCTGGCCCAACATCTACACGTACACGAAGAGCATGGGCGACCAGCTGGTGGCGCGCGAGACGGACATCGTGCGCGCCATCGTGCGGCCCGCGATCGTCGAGAGCGCGGTGGCGTTCCCGTTCCGCGGCTGGAACGAAGGCTTCACGACGTCGGCGCCGCTCGTCTACCTGGCGCTGAAGGGGCAGAACGTCCTGCCCGTGTCGCCCAAGCTGATCCTCGACGTCGTCCCCGTCGATCACGTCGCGTCGGCGATGCTGATGGTCGCGGCGCAGGCGATCGTCGAGCAGCCCAAGCTGGTGTTCCAGCTGTCGAGCGGCGACCTGAACCCGCTGCACATGGATCGCGTCGTCACGCTGACCGGCCTCTACAAGCGGAAGCGCTTTCGCGACTAGGAGAGCGGCAACCGCTTCCTCAACGAGCTGGCGGCGCGCATGGAGTTTCGACCCATCGCCGAGCCCGAATACAACCGCTACTCGATCCCGAAGATCCAGAGCGTCGCGCGCAAGGCGTCGGAGACGCTGGGGCGGATCCGGCCGCGCTGGGGCGCGGGGCGGTTCACGGCGGTGATCGATCGCTTCATCAAGGGCTTCGACGAGATCGATCGCGTGACCAGCGAGGCGGCCGAGAACATCGAGCTGTTCCGCCCGTTCATCTTCGAGAACAGCCACATCTTCCGCGCCGACAACATCCGCGCGCTGCGCGACCGCATGCCCGCCGACGATCAGGCGCGCCTGGTGTGGGGCCCCGAGAACGTCGACATCTACGACTACTGGATGAACATCCACTTCCCGGGCCTCGAGCGGTGGGTGCTGCCCGAGCTGGACGAGACGTACGCGGCGCGCCCGAAGCAGGTCTACAGCTACCACGACCTCCTGGAGCTGTTCGACACGACGTCGAAGCTGCACGCGACGCGCCCCGCGTTGCGCATCGAACGCGGCGGCCGCGAGGAGACCTACAGCTACGCGGATCTGCACGAGCTGGCGACGCGCGTGGGCGTGTTCCTGGCCGTGCGTGGGGTCGGCACCAACGCACGCGTGATGCTGTTCGCGAAGAACGCGCCCGAATGGTCGATGGCTTACTTCGGGACACTGAAGGCGGGCGCGACCTCGGTGCCGGTCGGACACGAATCGGCCATCGCCGAGCTGGTCAACGTCGCACGCGCGTCAGAGGCGGTCGGCATCCTGATCGGCGATGACCTCTACGAGAAGCACGAGGACGCGCTTCGGCGCGCGCTCGACGAAGCGGGGCTGGCCACGAAGCTGTGGTCGTTCAGCGAAGCGTTCACGCTGCCCGATCTGGAGGTCGAGAAGGCGCACGCCGCGGGGCTGGTGCGCCGGCAGAGCCCGGACGCGCTCGCGTCGCTGATCTTCACGTCGGGGACGACGGGCAAGCCGAAGGGGGTGATGCTCACCCACCGCAACTTCACCTTCATGGTGTCGGAGCTGTCGAAGATCTTCGAGTTCGGTGTCACCGACGGGATGCTGTCCGTGCTCCCGCTGTCGCACACCTTCGAGTTCGCGACCGGCCTGCTGGTGCCGCTGGCCCACGGCGCGCAGATCACCTATCTGCCCGAGCTGACCGGCGACGCGATCTCGGCGGCGCTCGAGCGCGGCCACGTCACCGCGATCGTCGGCGTTCCGGCGCTGTGGGATCTGCTGCGCCGCCGCATCCTCCAGCGCTTCGACGACAAATCGCCCGTCCTGGGCGGCCTGATGCGCGGGCTCGCGAAGGCGAACTACGAGCTGCGCAACCGCGCCGGCTTCGATGTCGGCCAGCTGCTATTCTTGCCGGTGCACGAAAAATTCGGCGGGCGCATCCGCTACCTGATCAGCGGCGGCTCGGCGCTGCCGCCCGAGGTGCTGGAGGCGTTCACCGGGATGGGCTTCAGTTTCTTCGAGGGCTACGGTCTGACCGAGACGGCGCCCGTGCTGACGGTGACGTCCCCCAAGAAGAAACCGATCGCCGGGTCGGTCGGCCAGCCGCTGCCCGGGATCGAGGTGAAGATCGACGATCCCGATCCGAACACCGGCGTGGGCGAGGTGATCGCGCGCGGCCGCAACGTGATGGCCGGCTACTGGCAGGATGAGGGCGCGACAGCCGAGGCGATCCGCGACGGCTGGTTCCACACCGGCGACGGCGGCACCCTCGACAGCGAGCACTGCTTGCACATCTCGGACCGCAAGAAAGACCTGATCATCAGCGGCGGCGAGAACGTGAGCTCGATCGAGGTCGAGGACTGCATCTTCGCCCATCCCGACGTGGCCGAGGTCGCCG
>DATMZL010000372.1:0-12126 GCA_035607075.1 Polyangia bacterium | reverse complement strand
ATCGTCCACCATCATGCCGCCGGTGCCGGCCGTGCCGGTCACCCCACCCGTCGGTCCGGTGCCGCTCTGCCCGCCGCTGCCTGTCGTGCCCGCGGGTCCTGATCCGCCGGTCCCGGGTCCGCTGCCGCCGGTCCCGGAGGCGTCGTTTCCCTTCGCGCAGCCGAGGGCCGACGCAAGCAAGCCGAACGCGATGGCAACGGCAGACGAACGAAAGCGAGTGGGGGGGCGAACGTGACGCATGCGGCTCTCCTTAGAAGCGAAGGTGACGAAAGCTCAAGACATCCAGAATACCGGAGCTCCTTTAGCTCGCAAAGGAGAGCTTTTTGCGACATTCGGGTTTCAATCCGCGAAGTCTTGATTCCGATCGGGTGCTAGCGTCCGGGGCCATGCGAAGCGCGCGTCTCGTTGCCGCCTGCGTCCTCGTGATGTCGTGCGGTTCGGCGGAGCCCGGCACGGGAACGGGGAAGGGCGGTGCCGGTGGCGGCGATGCCGGCGCCGCGGGAACAGCGGGCACGAGCGGCGGAACCGGCGGCAGCACGGGAGGGCGCGGCGGCGGCAGCGCCGGAACCGGTGGCGCGTCGGCGAGCGCGGGAGCGGGCGGCAGCGGCGGCACACCGACCGCGGGAAGCGGCGGCAACGCGGGAACTGGCGGGGGCGCCGGCGCCGCAGGAAACGCGGGCCGCGGCGGCAACGGCGGAACCGGTGGCAGCGCCGCGGGCCGCGGCGGCACGGGCGGCACCGCGGGAAGCGGCGGTGCGGGCGGAACGGGCGGCGCGAGTGGCGGACGCGGCGGCGCGACCGGCGGAACCGGCGGCGCGACTGGCGGACGCGGCGGGAGCGGTGGCGCGGCCGGATCAGCTGGCACGCTCGGTCAGGACGGCGGCGCGGGCCGCGGCGGAAGCGGCGGCGCGGCGGGCGCCGACGCGGGAATCGACGGCGGCGGTGGCTTCAATCCCTGCCCGGCGACCGGCAACTGTCTGATCATGCCGCTCGGCGATTCGATCACGTTCGGCGTCGGTTCATCCGGATCGGGCGGCGGTTACCGCGTGCCGCTGTTCCAGACGACGATCACCAACATGGACACGATCACGTTCGTCGGCCGCCAGACCAACGGACCCACGACGGTGGCGGGCCGGCCGTTCCCGCGGAGCCACGAGGGCTACTCGGGCTACACGATCGATCCGGGCGGCGGACGATCGGGGATCTCGCCGCTGGTCGACGACGCGATCAGCATGGCGCATCCGCACATCGTGCTGCTGATGATCGGCACCAACGACGTGAACATCCAGCTCGACCTCGCCAACGCGCCCACGCGTCTCGGCAACCTGCTCGATCGCATCATCACTGACGCGCCCAACGCGCTTCTCGTCGTCGCGCGCATCACGCCGACGCAGACCGCCGCGACCAACACGCGCGCGCAGACCTACAACAACGCCATCCCGGGCCTCGTGCAGACGCGCGTCGCGGCGGGCAAGCACATCGTCATGGTCGACATGTACGCGGCGTTCACGGCCAACGCGAACTACATGACCGCGCTGATGTCCGACGACCTGCACCCGAACGACGCCGGCTACATGGTGATGGCGCAGACGTGGTACGCCGCGATCCGCAATTACCTGCCCGGGAACTGATGCGGTTAGAATGATCGCGTGAGTCGGCGGGGGCTGCGAACGACGCTGGGCATCGCCCTCCCGATCTGCCTTCTGGTGCTGGCGGCGCTGACCGATCGAATCGTCCATCACGCGCCGGTGCAGGTGCAGCCGCCGGCGCCGCAACGGCCGGCGGAGGCGCAAGCGCAAGCAACGCCACAGCCGACGCCGTCGCCGGAAGAGAGCGAGCTGAGGACGATCGCCGATCTGATGGAGCGGATCCAGATGCGGTGCTCGGAACCCGACGCCGTCGAGGACTGCACCCCGTCCCGACTCGCGGCCTCGTTCGCGCAGGAGATGCCGCTGGTGCGCAAGCACCGCGAGCGACTCGAGACCCGTTGGATCGCGCTGCTCTCGACGTGGAACCCCATCGCTGCGTACGGGCTAGCGCTGCTCGACAGCCATCGGGCGCTTCCCGCGCTGCGTGCGCGGCTGTTGCGCGAGCGCCGCTTCTACGGCTGGGAGACGTCGAGCCCCGACGACCCGAAGATCCTGTTCAGCGATGACCCGTTCCCGTCTCATCGGGCGGTCATCGCGGCGATCGAATGGATCGACGGCCGGCCGATCCGCCAGGCGGTCAAGCTGACGCGCGCCGAGCGCCGCGAGCTGCGAGAGGACGCCGCTGACTGTGACGGCGCCGCCGCCGCGCGCTGGTTGCTGCACAAGCTGGAAGGAGCACCGTTGCCGAGCCGGGCCGCGAACCGCGCTCAGCGCCTCCGCTGCGCCGACTCGTTCTTCCCATTCGCCCGCTCGGACGACGTCATCATCGATTAGTCGCTCCGGCGACGGCGGAGACCGCGGACGAACGCGGTCAGCTCGGGCCAGGAACGCCGCACCTTCGCCGCGAGGACGACCAGCGCCAGAGCCCACGCGATCCAGATGATGACTTGCGGGTTCGGAAACTTGAGATGGTAAACGCTGGTCGGCGTCAGCTGACTGGGCAGGCCGTGCCGGCGGTCGAGCGCGAGGATGTCCATCAGCACGGCGACGGTCGCGTGCACCAGGAAGCCCGCGTAGATGCTGTGCGTGCGCATCGCCAGCGATCCGAGCACGATGCCCGCGATCACCGCCGACGACGCTTCCAGGTACGGCTTGCCGTAGTGGATCATGCAGTAGGGGACGGCCATCGCCCAGATCGCGCCCGACCCGAAGGTGCGCAGCGCGCGCAGCAGGAAGCCGCGAAAGAAGAGCTCGAGCGTGAAGAACTGCGCGAGGTAGACGACCTCCCAGATGCCGAAGTCCAGCCACGATCGGCCGGCCTGCTTGTACATCGGATAGTAGTCGGCAAAGTCCGGCTGCAGGCTGACCAGCAACAGCACCGGGATCATCACCACCACGCACAGCGCGTAGATCCAGGCGTGGGCGCGGAACCCGCGCCCGCGCAGCCCGAAGTCGAGCAGGCTGTCCTTGCGGAAGAAAAGCGGCCACACCGCCAGCGGCAGCACGTACCCGGCGACGCGCGTGAACCCCCACCACGACCGCATGCACAGCTCGTCGTAGCGCTGGAGGTTGAAGATCGATCCCGGATGCGCGCGGCCGTAGCGATCGATCACGCCGTGGATCGCGCGCATGTAGAAGTCGGGCCGGCCGTAGTATTCGTGAAACGTCAGGATGAAGGTGACCAGGGTCAGCGCGACGATCGGCCGGTAGTCGATCTCGCCGCGCGCCGCGAGATCGCGCCGGACCTCCAGCGCCTGCGCGTCCAGCTCGCGCCACGTCGCGCGAAAGAACCACCACAGCACCGGCGCGACCGCTATGAGCAACGGGATCGGCAGCACCCACTTGACGGCCGGAAGCTCGACCCAGTTCATCGTCCGTCAGTGTCCTCTTTCACGCGGCGCGAACGATAATATATTCCCGGCGTGGCTGAAGAATCCGACAAGAGCGCGGGCGGATCCGGCGGAACCAAGCGGAGCAAGCTCGCCAAGTTCTTTCAGGAGTATCACGGCCCGCTGTCCACGCTGTTCCTGGGCGTCGCCGGCCTGATCGCGACGTCGATCTGGCAGTTTCGGCAGTCGGTGACCGCGGCCGAGCAGGCGAAATCGGAACAAGCGATCGCGCGCACCAAGGCCGACAACGACTGGCGCATCGCGCGCGCCGAGATCCTCTCGAAGAATCTCGACGTGCTGTCGAAGCAGGGGCCGCAATCGGCTGACCAGCGCTTCGGCGTGCTGCTGTCGCTGACGCGCGGGTCGATCCTCGATCCCGAGCTGGCGGTGTCGTACGCGCTCGAGCTCGGGCGCGACAACGCCAGCTACATGCGCGCCGTGCTGGAAGCGACCGCACAGAAGAACTACAGCCAGCTCGCGCAGGCGTTCAAGATGACCTGTCTCCAGCGCTTCGGCGTCGAGAAGGCCGCCGAGATCTGCAAGGACGACGCGCTCGCGGCGCGCTCCGACGCGATCGCGCAGGTGTTCCAGGACGAGCTGGAAGCGGTGGCGGCCGCCAGCCAGCCGCCCGAGCAGGGACCGCTGGCGATCCTGAAGGACGACCGCGAGGTGCACGCGTTCCCCGGCAAGATGGCGTGGCTCTTCGAGCCCTACCTGCAGGACCTGTACGAGCGCCGGCAGTGGCAGGAGATCGAGCGCTTCGAGCAATCGTCGAACGGCGCCCGCCTGGTGGCGGCGCTGGTGCTGGCCACGGCGCGCACCGGCGAGCTGGTCAGCGCCAGCGAGAGCGCGGAGCTGGACAAGTTCCACACCGCCCGCCGCAAGTGGCTGGTCAACTACCTGCTGAGCCCGAAGTGCGACGCCGACTGCCGCGGCAAGTTGGTCGACGTGATGCTGTCGTCGTACGGCGAGGCCGAGGGTGACTACGACGAGGCGCTCAAGAGCCTGCTGCGTCAGCCGCACGCCGAGGCGGCGCCGACGTTCGGCCACCTGCACGCGCGGCTGCTCTGGTGCCAGGTGGACGCCGACGATCTGGCGTCGTTCCGTGACCGCGTACTGGTGCCGCTGCTGACGGACGCGCTCGGCGCGGCCAAGCCCGACGCGCAGCTGATCGAGGATCTGGTCGGCCTGATCGCGCTGGTGCCCGAGCCCGCCGCGACCGACCCGAAGGCGCAGGACGCGTGGAAGAAGATGATCGCGGCGCTGCCCAAGGCGGGCGAGCGTGCGCAGAAGATGCTGGCGACACGCAGGACCGCGTCGGCGCGCGAGCGCGCGAACCCGCCCCCGATGATCAAGAGAGTGAACTTCTGCAACGCCGCGGCGGCCGCGTTCCCGACGACGAGCATCGAGACGCAATGACGAAGGCCCACTCCGCCGGCGGGTGGACCGTGCTGGACATGAACCGTTACCAGTGGACGGTTCTGTTCGCCGCCTGGCTGGGTTGGGGTTTCGACGTCTTCGACGGCCTGCTGTTCAATTACGTCGCGCCCAACGTCGTGCCGACGCTGCTCGGGCTGCCGATCGGCTCGACTGCCGCGAAGGCCGCGACGCTGAAGTGGGGCGGCATCCTGACGTCGATCCTGCTGCTCGGCTGGTCGGCGGGCGGCATCCTGTTCGGCCGCATCGCCGACCGCATCGGACGGAAGCGGACGCTGCTGCTGACGATGCTGCTCTACGCGTTCGGCACGGCGGCCTGCGCCGCCTCGGTGAACATCTGGATGCTGATGGCGTTCCGGGTGGTCGCCAGCCTCGGCATCGGCGGCGAATGGGCGGCCGGCGCGGCGATGGTCGCCGAGGTCGTGCCCGACAAGCGGCGCGTCGAGGCCGGCGCTTTCCTCTACACATCGGCGCCGATGGGCCTGTTCCTGGCGACGTTCGCCAACTCTCAGATCGCGGGGGTGATCTTCCACGGCTCGCCCGAGATCTCGTGGCGGTTCGTGTTCCTGTGCGGCCTCATTCCGGCGGCCGTCGCGTTCGTCGTCCGCATCTTCGTGCACGAGCTGGAACGCTGGAACCAGGCGGCCGCCGCGGGCACGCACCCGCGCATCGCCGAGCTGTTCACGCCCGAGCACCGCCGCGCGACGCTGGGCGGCTTCGCGATGGCGGTCGTCGCGCTCATCACCTGGTGGAGCGTCAACGCGTTCATCAGCATCGTCGCGAGTGGCCTCGCCCGAGAGACGGCGGTCGCGAGCGGCCTGGATCCTGGCGCGACGACGACGCTGATCACGTCCTGGACGACGCGCGCCAACAACTGGTTCAACCTCGGCGGCCTGCTGGGCACGCTGCTCACGATCCCCGCTGCGAAGGTGCTGGGACGGCGCCCGATGTTCGGGATCTACTACGCGCTCTCGGCGGTGGCCGTCATGACGGCGTTCGGACTGGATCTGCCGCCACACACGCGCCTCACGATGTACTTCTTCATCGGGCTGACCGTGTTCGGCGTGTTCGGCAGCTTCACGTACTACCTGCCCGAGCTATTCCCGACGCGCCTGCGCGGGACGGGCGCCGGCTTCTGCTACAACGTCGGACGCATCATCGCGGCGGCGGGCCCGTCCCTGGTCGGAACGGTCGCCGCGCGCGGGCAGAACGCGCTGGGCAGCGCGCTGCACATCCTGTTCTTCGTCGGCTTCGTCCCGCTGCTCGGCGTGGTGCTGCTGCCGTTCGCCGTCGAGACGAAGGACCGCCAGCTCGCCTAGCCTTTCGAGACCATGTACTTCAGGAGGTCGACGCAGCGGTGGCTGTAGCCCCACTCGTTGTCGTACCAGGAGACCAGCTTGAAGAAGTTCGAGTTCAGCTCGATCGAGCTGCCCGCGTCGTAGATGCTCGAGCGCTCGTCGTGGATGAAGTCGCTCGAGACGAGCTCCTCCTCGGTGTACCCGAGGATGCCCTTCAGGTAGCCCTCGCTGGCCGCCTTCATCGCCGCCGAGATCTCCTTGAGGCTGGTCGACTTCGTCGTCTTGAACGTCAGGTCGACGACCGACACCGTCGGCGTCGGCACGCGGAACGCCATGCCCGTCAGCTTGCCCTTCACCTCGGGCAGCACCAGCGCGACAGCCTTCGCCGCGCCCGTCGTCGACGGGATGATGTTGATCGCTGCCGAGCGCCCGCCTTTCCAATCTTTGCGCGACGGACCGTCGACTGTCTTCTGCGTCGCCGTGTAGCTGTGCACCGTCGTCATCAGGCCCTCGGCCAGACCGAATCCCTCCTTCAGGATGACGTGCACGATCGGCGCGAGGCAGTTGGTCGTGCAGCTCGCGTTCGAGACGATGTTGTGCTTGGCGGCGTCGTACTTCTCGTGGTTGACGCCCATGACGACCGTGATGTCCTCGCCCTTCGCCGGCGCCGAGATGATGACCTTCTTCGCGCCCGCGGTGAGGTGGCCCTTCGCCTTCTCGCCGTCCGTGAACAGGCCGGTCGACTCGATGACGTAGTCGACGCCCAGCTTCTTCCAGGGCAGGTCGGCCGGCGACTTCGCGCTGACGACCGCGATCTCCTTGCCGTCGACGACCAGCACGTCGTCTGCTTCCTTGTCGGTGCCCGACTTCTTCGAGCTGACCTTGCCGCCGAACTTCTGCTGCGTCGAATCGTACTTCAGCAGGTAGGCGAGGTTGTCGGCGGGGACGATGTCGCCGACGGCGACGACCTCCACGTCCTTGCCGAAGAGGCCCTGCTCGTGCAGGGCGCGAAAGAAGAGGCGACCGATGCGGCCGAAACCATTGATAGCGATACGAGTGCTCATTTCTTCAATCTCCCGTGAGGCTTTTCGTTTGCGAGGGCGCACTCTATATGACCCGCCCGACGGCGCCAAGCAACGGATGGGGCGCTTCGCGCGGCGCGCTGTCCGTCCGTATCATGGAACCGGCCAGGGCCGGAAATCCGCACGATGTCAGATGCAGAACGCGATCTGACAGACGCCGTGATAGCAGAAAGGCAGATTGGACGAGCAGTCCCCCGGGCCGCCGGCGTCGGCGTCGCACGTGAGGGCGCAAACCGTCGCCATGCTGGCACAGCCGCCCACCTGGCCGCACGCGAGGCAGATCTCCTGCGCGATTCTGCCGCCGCGACATCCGTTCGGCGTCGGCCGCCCTTCGCACGCGACCATGCACTCCTCGAGCGAGTTGAACCGATTGTCGTTGCCGTCGCAACCGCCGTACGTGCGCGGAACGCAGGAGCTGCCGTCGAACGCATAGACGGAAATCGCGCCCCGGCAGGGACCGGGATCGAACGACATCAGGCAGGCGGGCGCCGGTGTCCACCCGCTGTCGACGCCACCGCCATCGCTCGGCGCGTAGCAGCCCTGGTTCGTGCAGACGAGCGCGCCGTTCATCTGACCCGGCGCGCATGAGCAGCATCCGCATGGCGCCGTGCAGCCGGCGGCGCACAGGGGCGGCGCCGCGCAGCCGACGTTCGCCCAGTTCGCGGGCCCGTCGGCGGCGTCCGGTGACGCCAGTTGACCACCACCGCAGGCCGGCGCCAGCAACGCGCCGGTCAGCGCCGCGGCGACGAGCCAGCCCCGGTGATTCGCCGCGTGCGTCATCATTTCGACCGCCTCAGCAGGATCATCGTAGCACCGGCGCCGCCGTCGCGCGGACGCGCCGAGACGTACGCCATCACGCCGCTGCGCTCGGCCGCCGCGCTCGCGAGCCAGTCCCAGATCGCCGGCCGCAGCACGGGCCCGCCCGCGTCCGATCCGTGGCCGCGGCCGTGGATCACCAGCAGCCCGCGCGCGCCGCGCGCGTGCGTGCCGGCGACGAAGCTCTTGAGAGCGCGCAGCGCATCGGCGCGGTGACGACCGTGAACGTCGAGCCGTGCCTCCACGGGGTGGGCGCCGCCGCGCAGCTCACGCATCACCTTCAGCGATACGTCGGGCGCGCGTCCGGCAATGGTGTCGCCCGTCTGCTCCACGATGAACGACGCCGGTGACAGCGCGGGCGTCGCCAGTCGCTTGCGGCGCGGCTCGGGCGTCGCCGGCGGCGCGGTCACACGCGCGTCGCGCTGCGCGAGGGGACGCGCGCCCCGCACGGCCTCGGCGAAAGCTTCATCGTCGTCGTCAGAACCCTCGGAGGGTTCCGAACCTCCCGCGACGGGCTCGCGCAGGCGGAGCCCGCGCTTGCCCACGCGATCATCACCGCCGTCGCCGTTGTCGGTCGGCGACACGGCGCGCGCTCAGAGCTTGCGGAAGGCGTCGACGACCTGGCTGGCGACCTTGCCGTTGGGGTCGCGGCGCCCGCGATCGAGCACGCCCAGCAGCGTCAGCTTGGTCTGGAACGCGATGCCGGTGTTCACGCCCTCGCGCCCCCACTGCTCCAGCAGCTGCGTTTTGCCGCGGGTGAGTGAATCCTGATCGCGATACTCGCAGACCAGCGCGTCGATCGTTTGCACGCGTCCCTGATCGCAGTTGACGGCGCCGAACGGGACGGGCGTGACCGTCGTGAAGCCTTCCGGACTCAGGCCGGCACCCTGCCACGCGCGGATCGCAGCGTCGGTGTGCGGCGTCCCGTCGACGTGCTGCGCGACCGGCGCTGCGCCCGCCGGAGCCCCCGGCGCGCCCGCGTTCTTCTTGCCGCAACCAGCGGTCGCGGCGACGCCCGCGAGCGCGGCCAACCCGACGAACCGAGCGCCGCGCATCACCGCCTCCAGCCTTTCCCGCCTCCGCGCTGCGCGGGCGCCGGGCTACCGCGGAAGCCGGAGCCCGCGGCCGGCGCGGGCGCGCTGCCGCGGAAACCGCTCCCGTGCGCGGCCGGGGGCGGACCGCCCGCCGGACTTCCGCGCCAGCCCGACGTGGGACCGGGGGCCGGCGCGCCACGCCAGCCCTGTTGAGGCGGCGGACCGCCGCGGCCGTTCTTGTACCAGCCGTTGTGGCGACCGTTGTCGTGCCGGTTGACGTAGACAGGCTGCGGACCGCCGCCCACCATCACCGGACCACCGACGCCAACGCCGACGCCGACGTGAACGACTGGCGGCGGCGGCGCCGCGACGTAGACGCCCGCCGACACGACCGGCGCGCCCACGACCGCATGCGCGGCGACACCCGGTCCGACAGCGACGATCTCGCCGTGGAACATCGGCGGCGCCACGTGCACGTCGACAACCGGACGCGCGTACACGACCGGTGCGTACGCGTCGTTGATCGCGACGTAGCGCGGGCGCTCGCTGTAATACGCGGGCTCGTAGTTGCCCACGTACCAGTACGCGCCGCCCTTCAGCTCGAACTGCATCTGCGGCGGCGGCGCATACCAGTGGTAGTGCGGCCCGCGCAGATAGCAGTACGTCGGCCCGCCGAAGTGAACGTCGACGTCCGCGATCGGGTGCGCGCCATAGTACGAGTAGCGCGGGCCCTCATAGTCGAACGGCGCCGGATCGCCGACGAAGTAATACTGCCCGTCCATCTGGCGATAGAGCCGGGGGTCGGACGGCTCGTAGTCGTGCACGTGCGGGACCGTGATGTAACAGAAGCCGTGTCCAACCTTCTTCGGTAGGGGATGCTTCGATACATATCGCACAACGTGTGTGGCAGACGCCGTTGTCGCACCAAGCACCGTCGTCAGCAGAAAGGCTGAAAGTATCAGGGCTCTGCGCATTGCATCTCCTCCAGTCGCGGTCTGGGATCATACGCGAAGGGCGCGCCAGGGATACGCACAAACGGCCCGCGCACCAACGCCTACCTCCGTCGCTGTAAACATCGCGCGCGCTCGAAAACGTCTTGATTAATGACGCTCGATTTTGCACGGTAGGGATTCGAGTTCGCGTTAATGCGAACGCAAACGCAACGGCACGGAGGGGGCGCAATGGCGCAAAAGACGGTTTTGCTCGCGGAAGACGATCTCGAGATTCGGGACATCCTGCAGGATCTTCTCGAGGCGGAAGGATACGACGTGGTTCCCGCCAGCCATGGCCGTCAAGCGCTGGAGTTCCTGCAAGGGGCACGCGGCGAAAAGCTGCCCGACCTGGTCGTCCTCGATCTCATGATGCCGCTGGTCGACGGCCATCAGGTCCTCGACACGATGAAGAGCGATCCCGTGCTGGCGCCGATTCCGGTGGTGGTTCTGAGCGCGGTCGCGCGCGAGCGTCCGATCGGCGCGGCGGCGTTCCTGCGCAAGCCGATCCCGCTGCAGAAGTTCTTCGACACGATCAAAGGCTTCGTCGAGGTGGGCATGCCCCACCCCGGTCTCGCCTCCTCGTAACTGACGCCGATCGCAAACCGCGAATTACTTCGCGGATCGCGAACTGCGAATTACTTCGCAGAAGCCTGCGCCATCATCGTCGTGTACGCCGGACCGCTGTACGGTTCCGGATTGATGACCGGCGCGGGCGGCTTCTCGCCGGCGGCCATCATCTCCGGTAGCGCGGCGACCGGCTGCAAAGTCGTCGACAGCGCGTCCTCGTTGTCGAGAACGGTCTGGACCGATTGCGGCGGCTCGCAAACGCCGCGCAACCCACGCGCCTTGGCCAGCTCGCCGAGGCGATAGTAAGCGACGACGCGCCAGAAGCAGGCCTCCGCGTCGTTGCGCGAATCGAGCTCGCGCAGGTGGAACAACACCGTCCACCAGCGATCCGATTGCTTGTCGGCGCGCGCGGCCTGCTCGGCGTCGATCAGCTGATCGCGACGGTTCTGCGCCAGCGCCTTCTTCGCGTGACCGGCGAAGCTCGGGAACGGCGTGACGTGCGCGTCTTCGTTGATCTCGTGACCGACGTTGACGGTCAGCGCGCTGGGACGCAGCGTGCGCGTCAGCGGTTTCGCGGGCGTCGTCGTCGTCGACTTCTCCGCCGCAGGTTTCTTCTTGCCGCCCGCTTTCTTCGCGGTGGTCTTCGTCTTCGCGGGCGCGTTTGCGCTACCGGCAGCGCGCGCGCCAACCGGCGCCAGCGCCATCGCGCACGCAACGAACAGCATCGGGAACCCTGAGAGGGTTCCCCGCGCTGATACGCGGCGAGCAAAGCTCGCCGGCTCCTCACGCGTAAATCGCATCATCAACCTCCGGGCGCCTGGGGAATACCGAACACGTCGCGCAGCCGAGGATACCGCTCTTTGGGAATGTCCACATCATGCAGACCGATGCGCAGCGATACGGTTGTGCCGTCCCCCCACGGCCACCACAGCCCGAACGCGCCCGGTCCGTCGTCGGCGCCGCCCCAGAGAACGAGCTGGCCGGCGCGCAGGCCGCCGCACTTCTCGACCAGCGTGCGCACGCCCTCGCCGGCGCCCGCCAGCGTGTCCACCGAGAACGACGCAGGCAAGACCTCGGCGATCGCCGCGCGGGCATCCGCCTCGCGCGTCAGCGGAATCGACGAAGCGACGCACCGCAAGCGGCGGTCGTACATCCAGTCTTGCCCCGGCCATCCGGCTCGGAGCCGCCCCAGGGCAACGTAAAGCCCCTCCCAGACCTCGTTCTGATTCGCCATTGCGTCAAAGGGTATCCGTTCCCACCATTGACCGCAAAGTAGTAGGATAAGTGCGATGGCTGCCGACGTGCGTCTACACCGCATGCGCCTCGTCGCCACGACGGCAGACGCATCGGAAAGCGCGAGCGACATGGAGCTCGCGCGCGCGCTGATCGACGGCGCGCCAAACGCGGCAGAGCTGGCCTGGG
>DATMZL010000118.1:0-2064 GCA_035607075.1 Polyangia bacterium | reverse complement strand
CGTTCCGCCGCGTCCAGCGGCGCCCGTGTTGCCTGCGCTGCCAGTGTTGCCGGCAGTGCTGCCGGCGCTGCCAGTGTTGCCGGCGCCCCCGGTGGTTCCCGCGCCGCCGCTGTCGCCCGCGCTGCCGGTCGCGCCGGCGTTGCCGCTGGTGCCGGCGCTGCCGGTCGTGCCGGCGCCGGCGCTGGTGCCCGCACCACCGCTCGTCGATCCGCCCGTGCCCGCCGTCCACGAAGAACCGCCCGTTCCGGTTCCGTTATCACCGGCTGGAGCGCAAGCACCGCTCAGTGCCGCCGCGATCGCGACGGTGCACATGGACGACCGGAAACTAGGGGCGACGCGGAGACGGACCATTGGCTTTCTCCTTGGCGAGCGCGCCAGACGAAGGACGCGTCCCCAGGAGTCCCACCAACGACGACACCCCTCCGAATTCGCCAGAAATGATAAACGACTGGCGAAAATGAGAGGGCCACGACGAGGCCCAATCGGCTCGCGATTCGATCAGAACTGCGAGAAGAAGTTCCAGAGCGTCGTGCCCGAGCTGGGCGCAAACTGGTGACCGGCCTTGTACTCGCATTCGACGACCGGGTAGCCGGACTTGCAGCCCGGGTACTGCCAGCACGTGCACGGCTGGTACTGAGAAGCGAGCCCGTCGCACCAGCTCGGCGACATCACCGTCTTCTGCGTAGAGCAGCCGTCGCGCTGGACGAACACCTGGACCGCTTGCCGGTGAACGGTGAGGAGGCTGTCGTCGGTGCCGACGAAGGACATCACGCCCACGGACCGCGTGCTGTTTTCGCAGCCGCCGCTTGTCTGCGTGTTGCCCGCCATCGGCGCGATCGCGCGCTGCTGGCTGGCCGCCGTGCAGCCCAGCGTGAACGAGAACATCGCGCCGAAGCTGAACCCGGTCGAGAAGATCCGGTTTCCGTCGACGCAGAGCTGCGCGCTGAACCGATCCATCATCGCGTGCGCGAAGGCGATGTCTTCGCCGCCCGCGTTGCCCCAGCCGAGGCCGCCGTCGTTGAAGTTCTGGCCCTCGGGCGCAACGAGGATCGCCTGCCCGTTGCTCGGCGACTGCAGCCCGAAGTACTGCATCTGTTGCGTCTGCTGTGCGGACCCGCCCCACGGGTGCCAGCCGAAGATCAGCTTGTAGGCGTGGTTCTGGTCGTAGTTCGGCGGAACGTACAGGATGTACTCGCGCATCTTCCCGTTCACGTCGATGCTCGCGCGGCCGCCCGTCAGCCCCGCGGGCTTCCCGCAGCCCGCGCTCGGCGCGACGGGCATCGTGCCGCCGTCGACGTTCGTGTTGCCGCCCGAGCCGCTTCCGCCGGTGCCGGCCGCGCCTCCGCCTGTGCCGCCCGCGCCGCCGCGCCCCGCCGCGCCGCCGCCCACGCCCCCGCGACCCGCCGCGCCGCCGCCTCCGCCGACGGAACCGCCGGCGCCGGTCGTCCCGCCGCGGCCCGCGGCGCCGCTGGTGCCACCACGCCCGGCGGCGCCCGTCGTTCCCGCGGCACCGGTCGTGCCGGCGCCGCCCGATGTGCCAGCGAGAGCGGTCGATCCGGCGGCGCCCGTCGTTCCTGCGTTGCCGCTCGTTCCCGCGTTGCCGCTGGTTCCTGCGTTGCCGCTGGTTCCTGCGTTGCCGCTCGTTCCTGCGCCTGCGGACGCGCCGCCCGAACCGCCGGGCGATCCGCCGCCTTTTCCGGTCGACGACGATCCGCCGCTACCGCACGACAGGCAGAGCGCGAACGTGGCGAGGGCCGAGAGCGCGAAACCGGATGACGGACGACGCTGGAGAAACATGGGGGCCTCCTTCAACCAACGAGCGGCGAGCGGACCGACCAGGCGCCCGTAGCCTACGTCCATAGATGTGCAGGCACCAGCGCGCCCTTCACCTGAAGATCACAGGCGAAACGCGGGCGATCGCTCGCAAGGCTTGCCCTCACCCCGACCCCTGAAGGATCCCCACGAAAGGTCACTGGACGCTGACCTTCGTGGTGATGAGGGCCAGCGAGCCGAGTAGGTCGTTGATTGAGAAAGGGTCGAGGGCGTTCCTGCGGAGGATCGCTG
>DATMZL010000068.1:0-3221 GCA_035607075.1 Polyangia bacterium | reverse complement strand
CCAGTCTCAAATTGGATAGTGACCCGCTGGGGTCGCCAGATTTTTCGAATGATTCTGCAGCGCGCGTCGAGAACCCTCGCAATCCTGGCCCTCTCGACCTTGGCCCCAGCGTGCGATCTTCAATAGCTCACCGTGCTCGTCTCCCGCGGACGCACGGTGACGGAGCGCGGCGGTCCCGGGTGACCCTTCAACGTCACGGCGTAGGTGCCGGGCAGGACCCGCACGGGATCGCCGCCAACCAGGCCCTTCGCGACGACGTTCTTCTGCGCGTCGGTGAGCTCGAACGCGGGCCGAACGGCCTGGGTGAAGGCGGCGCTCAGGCTCTTGGCGTCGCGAGCGTCGAAGTAGTTGCCGCCGCCCGCGCGTGACCACGCCGCGAACGTCGCCGCGAGCTTGTCGTCCTCGACAGCGAAGCCGACGATGTTGACGCGAACGTCCACACCGGACGCCACGAGCTTCTGAATTGTGTGCGCCGGGCTTCCGCCGCAGGTCTCTTCACCGTCGGTGACGAGGATGACCACGCGTTCCCCTCGCGCCGGGCCGAGGTCGTCGGCCACCTTTTCGAGCGCGGCGCCGATCGGCGTACGCGCGTTGTTCTTTGCCTGCAAGCCGGCGAGCTTCAACCGGGCCGCCGCGCGGTCGAGCGGCGCGAAGGGGATGTCGAGCTCCGACTGGCAGCTGTCCGATCCGCGGCCGATCACCCGAAGCGCGAAGGGCGTGCCGGCGGGGATGGTCTCGCCGGTGAGCTTGGTGAGCGTGCGCCTGGCGATCTCGATGCGCCGCTGCCCACCGATGCGCTGGAGCATGCTACCCGAGGTGTCGAGGATGATCTCGACCGCGCCTGGTCCCGGGCCGGCTCCGGCTCCGGCCCCCGACGACGAGTGGGTCACGCGCACGAGGCCGGGCGCCGCCTTCCCCGGCGTCACCTTGAGGGTCGTTCGCGCGAGCACGCTTCCCGACCCGCCCGTCTGGTAGCGCAGCTCGTAGTCGCCGGTCGAAGCTGGCGCGCGGAACCCCAGCGGGCTGCCCTTCGAGGTGAAGTCGGAGTCGATCGACTTGCGGTCAGGAGATCCTTTTTGTGCGAGGACAATGCGATCGAATTCGCCCGCCGGTCCCGTCCAGGTGACCTTGAACTGGTCGTCCGCAGCCACCGACGCCGGCGCGGTGACGGAGGCGCTGGCGCCCGTCACGGTGAGCTTCGTCCGCGCGAGCGTCGCGTGCCCCAGCCCGGTCAAGTAGCGAACTTCGTAGTCCCCTGCTTGCTCGGGTGCGTTGAGGGTCGTCTGACTGTGATTGAAGGTGAAGTTGCCGCTCACGGGCCGGTCTTTATCGGTCGCGCCGGCTTTCACGATGCCGATCGAGTCGAATTGGTTGTTCGGCCCGGTCCAGGAGACGGTGATCCTCGAGCCCGCGGTGGCCGTCGCGGGAGCCTTGACCGTCGCCGTCGCCGCCACCACGGTGATCCTCGTCCGCGCGAGCAGCTTCCCCCCGCTCCCGTAGCGGAGCTCGTATTCGCCAGGTTCCTCGGGCAGCGTCACGACCGCCGGCCGCAGGTGAGCGTCCTTCGAACCGCCGACGTAACGCGGGAGTCCTATCCCGACGGTGTTGTCGGGCGAGCCGGCCGGCACGACGACGATCACATCCAGGTACGCGCCCGGCCCGGTCCACTTGACGTCCACCGTGCCGCCGGCCGTCGCCCTCGCCGGCGCGTGGAGGCTGGCGGGCGGATCCGCGCCGGCCGCGTGCGCCGACCACAGCGTCACCAGGACAACGACCAGACGCCTCGATCTCGTCTCGATTTTCACGACCACCTCCTGGTTGCCGGGAGCGGATGGCATGCGCCCTGTCCGGTAGCCCGCCTCATTTGAGGCGCCGCGCTCAGTCGTGCCGATCGAAACGCCGTTTGCCGCTCGTTCGTTCGCATCGCCTCCCTCCGTCGAAGGAAGTGCGTTTGGCTGGCGCGCGTGGGGAAAGTTTCGGGACGCAGCTCGCGCAGGCGCTCCGCACGCCGAAGCCGGATCGCGCTACGCCGCCTGCAACGCTTCGATACTCAAGGGAATCGCCAGTCTCAAATTGGATAGTGACCCGCTGGGGTCGCCAGATTCTCTGAATGATCTTGCCGACGCGCTCGGAGCAGGTCGGCGGAACCGAGTCGACCGGTTCTCCGAGCTAAACGCCGCAGGTGAAGAAACACGTGCCCGTGTCCACGCCGCCATTGCGGCAGCACACGAGGCCGGTGCAGCAGCTGACCGCGTTCCCGCACGCCTGGTTGGTCGCGGCGCAACTACCGCCGCCCTGTCCGCCGTTGCCACCGCGTCCGCCGGCGCCCGACTGACCGCCCGTCCCGGAACCACTTCCTCCAGTCCCGCCTGTCGCACCGCCGGTGCCGCCCGCCGCGCCGCCTATCCCGCCCGCCGCGCCGCCGGTTCCCCCGCGTCCGCCGTTACCTCCGCCATTTCCCGCCGTCGCGCCCCCCGACCCTCCGGACGTCCCGCCCGCGCCCGCAGAAGCCCCGCCTGTGCCCGCGGTTCCGCCGCCCGTTCCCGCGGAGCCGCCGCCCGCGCCCGCCGAAGAGCCGCCCGTGCCACCGGTGCTGCCGGCATCCCCCTTCGATCCATCGGACGAGCAAGCAAGAAACACGCAGCCCAGCAATACACACAACGCAGGACGCAAGCTCGACTTCATTTGTAAATCTCCTCGTTAGCGGTCGCAACGGACGTGAAATTTGCTTCGCCGGCGCTCAATCACGTACCCATCCGCTCACCGGTCACGGCGGAGGTGGAGGGACGTCATGACACATGGTGCCCTGGCCATCGGTCCTGGGAACGCAGGCTTGACCGAATCCGAGCCCGCGTCCGGCGCAATCGCCGTTGCTCGCGCAGGGATCGGTCGAGTAGCGGCAGAAGACTGCCTCGCCCTGGCAGTAGGATCCCCCGACGATGGCCAGAACGCAGCGGCCATTCGGTCCCGAGATGCAGTCCTGGTTGGTCCGGCAAGCGCCGTAGAGGCAAGCGCGCGGGTACCCGACGGTGCAGACGCCCCTCGCACCTGCGGTGCAGTCAGCGTCGCGAGCGCAAGCATCGTAGCGGCATTCGTTGATCTGCTGCGGCGCCGCCCCGCCGCAGTAGTTGAGGTAAAACGGAATGCAGTGCCCGCCGGACATCGCCGTGCACTTGGCGTCCGAATCGCAGCAGTCGGTGGCGCCCGCCTCGGGACAGACC
>DATMZL010001356.1:0-4948 GCA_035607075.1 Polyangia bacterium | reverse complement strand
GATAGGTGGTTTCGCTCGATCGCGATCGGGCTGATCGATTGCGCGACCTTGTTGTACGCGCTCAGCGTTATGGTGCCGTCGTTCTCGCCGATGCGCATGGGGACGCGGGCGAGCGCGTTCGGATCGTCGACGACGCGGTCGTCGTACGACGTTACGACGTAGTACGATTGGTCGTTCGAGCCGTCGATCCAGACGCTGGGCGTGTTGATGTTTCCGAGCGTGGCCTCCAGCGTGGTCTGGGCGGCGTTGCGCGCCGAGACGTCGACCAGCGCCGCCTGGGTGCGATCCGTCTCGACGCGCAGCTCCGGGTAGTCGAGCTGCATGGACGGGTAGATGTCGCGGATCCCGGGGACCGCGCGCGCCACCTCTGCGATCGCCTTCGATTTCGTGTCCAGCTCCTCGAGGTTGTCGGCCTCGACCTCCACGACCAGCGGCGCGAGGTAGCCGTTCGAGAACACGCTGGCGACCAGGCCGCCCGGCCACTGCAGAAACTCCACGCCGGGGTAATGCTTGTTGAGGATCGCCCGCATCGCGTCGGCGATCTCGCGCTGGCTTTGCTTGCGGCGCTCGGCGTCGGTCAACGCGACGCGGATGAAGCCCATGTGCGGGCCGTTGTTCGGGCTTGTCATCGCGCTGCGGGCGTTCCCGGGGGAGCCGACGTTCGTGAGCACCAGCTCGGCCGCGCCGGGCGGCAGCTCCTTCGCGAGCAGGGCGCCCATGCCGTTTATCTTCTTCGCCGCGTCCTGCAGCGACGTGCCCGGGGCAAGGCGCACGTAGACGCGCTCCATCGACTCGTCGATCTCCGGGAAGAACGTGCTCGGCAGGCGCGTGACCATCCAGATGCTGGCGCCCACCATCACGAGGCAAGCGGCCGGCACCAGCCAGCGATAGGGCAGCACCGCGCGCAGCGCCGCCGCGTAGCCGTCGGCGATCCGGCCGATCATCGCGCGCACCGCCTCGGCGAGGCGTCCGGGATGGGCGTCCTTCAAGAACATCCGGCAGGCGAGGGGCGTCACCAGCATGCTGACGAAGTAGCCCGCGAACATCGCGGTCGCGACCGTCAGCGCCAGCGGACCGAACAGCTTCTTGGCCAGCCCCGCCAGCAGCGTCACCGGCAGCAGCACGGCGACAGTCGTCAGCGTCGCGGCCAGCGCCGGCACCGCGACGGCGTTCGCGCCCTCCAGCGCGGCGCCGGCGGCCGTGCGGCCCGCGTGGCGGTGGCGGTGGATCGACTCGAGGACGACGACGGAGATGTCGACCAGCGGTCCCATCGCCAGCATCAGCCCGCCCAGCGTGAACGCGTTCAACGTCTGGCCGGTGACGTAGAGGACGATCAGGATGACCGCGAACGAGATCGGGATCGCGATGGCTGCGATCAGCACGCCCCGCCCGCTCTGCAAAAACAGCAGGATCACCAGCGAGATCAGGATCAACGCCTGGACGATCTCGCGCTTGAGGCCGGTGTAGCTGGTGCGGACGAACGTCGACTGATCGAAGATCGGCTTCACCTCGAGGCCGGACGGGAGGTTCTTCAGATCGCCCACCGCCTTCTTGACGGCGTCGACGATCTCCAGCGTGTTGCCGCCCGGCACGCGCAGGACGTTCAGGTAGACGGCGTCGTTGCCGTTCACGGCGACCGATTGCGTCTCGGGCGAGCCGCCGTCCTCGACGGTCGCGACGTCCTTGATCAGGACGGCGCGGCCGGCGCGCTGCTTGACGGCCGCGTCGCCGATGTCCAGCACCCGCCGCGCGACCGCGTTCGTGTAGACGTTGGCGTCGAACCGGGGCGAGATGAATTCGCCCGAGGGGAGCAGCGCGTTCGACTGCGCGACCGCGGCGGCGATCTCCGTCGAGGTGACGCCGCGCGCCTGCGCCCGCGCCGGATCGACGACGACGTTGATCTGGCGCTGCCGGCCGCCGTTGATCGACGCGCTGGCGACGCCCGGGATCCCTTCGAGGATCGGCTCGATGTTGTTGAGCGCGTAGTCGTAGAGCTGCGGCCCGCTGAGCCCACCGCCCGACACCGCCACCTGGATGACCGGCGCGTTCGACGGATCGTACTGGAGGACGAAGGGGGGCAGCACGCCCAGCGACTTCGGGACCGCCGACATCGCAAACGCCACCTGCTGCTGCACCAGCGTCTGCGCCGAGTTGAGATCGGTCCCCCACTTCAGCCACACGAATACGACCGACAGGTTGTTGCGCGACGTGCTCTGGACGAACTCCACGCCGGGCGTCGCGCTGACGTACTTCTCGATGCGCCAGGTGATCGTCTTCTCGACGTCCTTGGGGCCGAGGCCGGGCGCCAGCGTTCCCACCACCAGCACGGGCGGCGTCAGCTCCGGAAAGGTGTCGACGGGCATGCGCGGCGTGACGACCGCGGCGAACACCACCAGCCCGATGCAGATCATCAGGATCGCGATCGGGTTCTTGAGCGAAAGGCGGGTCACGGCTTGATACCGGCGAGCTTCGTCTCGGCGCCGGCCGGCGGCTCGAGCAGCGCCTCGACGCGATCGCCGTCCTTGAGCAGCGCGCGGCCTTCGGTGACGACGTGGCTGCCCGCCGGCAGCGCCGAATCGAGGAACAAGCTGCCGCTCCGTTCGCCCTTGAGCGGATAGACGCCCTTCTTGGCGACGTTGTGGTCGACGACGAACACCGTGGCCTTGCCGCCCCGCACCGACGCCGCGATGAGCGGGATCTCCGTGGCGGCGACCGGCTCACCCACCTCCATCGCGATCTCCGCGGTCGTTCCGACCGGCAACGTCCGCTTGGGATCCGGCACGTCGATCTCGACGTGCACCGTCCGCGTCGAGACGTCGGCCGCGGGCGAGCGGCGCGCGATCGTGCCGCGCAGCTCGCGGCTCGTCGCCAGCGCGACGACGTGCACGGGCGTCGCCGGCGCGACCACGTCGAAGTCCGCCTCCGGCACCTCGGCGACGATGCGCACCGTCGCGCGGTCGACCAGCGTCGCCACCGCGGTCCCCGGATGCGCGAACGCGCCCGGATCGGCGGCCCGCACCGCGATCTCGCCCGCGAAGGGCGCGCGCAGGACGCAGTCGTTCACCTCCAGCGTCGCCCGCTGCATCTTCGCCTGCGTCTCCATCAGCTCGGCGGCCTTGCTCGCGCTCTCCGCCGCGTGCCGCTCGATCTCGTTGGGCGAGGCGAAGCCGCCCTCCTTCAGTTCGGCCACGCGCGCCGCCTCGTGCGCGATCGCTTCCTGCGACGTCTGGATCGCGCGCGCCTGCATCGCGACCGCCTTCGACGAGGCCGAGGCGTTGCGGCAGTCGAGCGTGGCGATCACCTGCCCGCGCTTGACCGCGTCGCCGGGGCGCACCAGCACGGTGTCGACGTAACCGGAGATCAGCTGCGGCCCGACCTTCGCTTCGACCCAGGGCTGGATCGTGCCGACGTAACGTCGGGCCGCGCGATACTGGGCGGCCTTCGCCTCGACCACGGTTACGCTCTTGGGCGCGCCGGCGAGCGCGATCTTGTTCACGTGCGAGCTGGCCCGTCCCACCATCAAGATCCCGACGGCGACGACGGCGACGGTGCCGGCGGCGATCGCGATCGGCACGCGGCGCGACCGGTGCGTGTGCGTGTTCATCGTGTTCACTCCTCCTGTTCCCCGAACAGCCGCGCCAGCAGCGCGCGCGCGCGAAGTACGTCGTAGCTGCCGACGGCCAGCTGGATCTCCGCGTCGGTCCGCACCGCCTCCGCGTCCGCGAGCTCCAGCGAGGTCCCGAGCCCGGCCTTGAAGCGCGCCTCCGCCTGGGCGTAGTTCGCGCGGGCCGCGTCGACCGCATGCTGGAGGCCGACCAGCGCCGCCTGCGCGATCCCGATCGCCGCATAACCTTGCTGGACGGCGGCGGTCTCTTGCTGTGCGACCGCGGCCATGTCCGCGCGCGCGACGTCGATCCGCGCGGCCGCGGCCTGCCGCCGCGCCGCGACCACCGGATCGTAGAGCGGCCAGCGCAGGACCAGACCGAGGTCCCAGTTCGGCACCGCCGGCAGCGGACCATAATCGGGCGACAGCGGGCCGCTCGACGGCGTCGCGGCGCCGCCCCGCTGGGAGAACGTGGCGCTGAGCGCCAGATCGGGTCGCAGCTCGGCGGCGATGGCGCGGGTGACGGCCTCGGCGCCCCGCAGCCGGGTGCGGGCCTCCTGCAAGGTCGGGTCGCGCTCGAACGCCCGTCGCAGGCCGTCGTCCAGCGCCGGGGTGGGGCGCGCCGGCGGCGGATCGCCGGCGGCCTCCAGCGTGCGATCGTCGACGCCCACCGCCGCCGCGAACACGACGCGCGCGGTGTCGAGCCCGCCGCTCGCGCGAATGCGGCCGACGTCGAACTTCGTCAGGTCGGCCTCGGCGCGTGTCAGCTCGATCGGCGCGTGCAGGCCGCTCTTGACGGCGGCGGCGGCCATGTCGCGGTGAACCCGCGCGCGGGCGTAGGCGTCCTCGGCGGCGCGCAGGACCGCGCGCGCGCCGTGGACCGCGTAGTAGGCGTCCTTGACCAGCAGCTCGACGCGCAGGCGCTCGGCGCTCGCCCGCTGCTGCTCGCCCTCGTAGGCGACGTCGGCGACGGCCGCTTGCGCGGCGATGCGGCCGAAGTCGAAGATCTCTTGTCCCGCCCCGACCGCCGCCAGCGTCGAGGCGCTGGGCGCGAACGACCCGGTGCTGTGCACCGGCGTGCCGCCGATCCGCGGGATCGCCACCTCCCGGACGCCGATGTACGAGGCGGTGCTGTTGTTCGTCGTTCCTTCCAGGGCCTGAACGGTCGCGCCGAACGTCGGCAGCCACTGGGCGCGCGCGACGCGCGTGTCCGCGGCGGCGGCCGAGACGCGCGCCAGCGCGCTCTGCAGCGTCGGCTGGTGCGCGCGGGCGTAGCGAAGCGCTTCGTCGAGCGTCATCGCGCGGCGGGGCGCCGTCACGGTCACCACCGGAACCTCGCTGAGG
>DATMZL010001348.1:0-10234 GCA_035607075.1 Polyangia bacterium | reverse complement strand
CCAAAAAAGCTTGAAGCGGGAATGGGGCCGGAGGGCCGTAGCGATGAGAGTACGCTATGCGAATTTTCTACCCGACCCCGTCGTTCCGTTCTGGAAGCAGCTCTAGCAAGGATCGTAATGAAACCATCGAAGGCGGTGCCGACGATCGCCGCGACCGTCATGCTGGCTGCTTCGGCGAGCGGCGATCCGGCCGCGATCCTGTTGTTTACGGCGGCCGGGTGCGCGTCGGCGCCGCGTGCGGCCGACACGGCGCGTGCATCGAAGGGTGATGGTCTGGAGTCGGAGCGAGCGCTCCCGATTCCCGCCGATCTCGTACGCCCGGTCGAGCAGGCGGCGCGGCTCGGGCGGTTGATCTACCAGGTCGACAAGGCGTCGGCGATCGGGACCGACGTGCTCCGCGCGCGCGTGCCCGACTATCGAAGCCGTCGGGTCGCCGGCTGGCTAACGCTGGAAGAAGGAGACGCCGGCGGGGACGGCCCCGCGTTTTCGGTGCTGTTCTACAACGACGAAAACCCGCCGCGGTTCGTGTTCAACATCCGCGTTCCTCGCGCGGGCGAGCCGACGCTTCAGGAATACGCGCCGCCCGAGGCACTGAATGACGAGATGATGCGGTTGTTCCGCGCCCGCCGCAACGCGCTCGCGGTCGCGCCAACGGGCAGGCGCCGGATGAATCCGGTGATCCTCCCGCTCAGCACCGCCGGGCAGCCGGATTCGATCCTCGTCTACCTGCTCGCCGCCGAGATGGTGCCCGGTCAGATGGTGTTCGGCGTTCACTACCGCGTACTCGCGTCCGAGGACGGGTTCACCATCAAGGAGCTGACGCCGCTGTCGAAGTCGGCGCTCGTCGTCGACGAAAAGCTCCCCGCAGACGTCCCGCGCGGCGCCAAGCTCGTCGCCCACGTGGTTTCACACCTGGTGACCGACTGGCCGCTTGAAACGCACGTCTTCGTCAGCCTGCTCCACAAGAATGTTCCGATCTACGTCGTCACCCGGCGCGGCACGTGGCTCGTGATCGGCGACAAGATCACGCTCGTCGATGACAAGCCGCCCGTCCCGCGTTAGTCGGCAGGGGCTGAGGGAAGATCAGTGCGGACGCAGGTGATGAGCAGCGGTTCCTCCTCGTTACCGCGTACGACCAGTCGTTCGGGCGGTGAGCGCAGGCTGGGCCGTTCGCCACCCGGATCGATCTCGCGCGCGCCGTTGCCGCCGACCGTGACGAGCTCACCTATCTCGAGCACGCCTTCGGCGTAGCGGAGCGATCGCCAGCGGCCAAACGAAGTCATCGGCAAGACGCCGCAGGATTCTAAAACCTTGCTCAGCTCAAGATGATCTCCTGGATAGATGCCGCTGGTTACGCCGACGCGGTCGTGAACCAGGGCAACGAAACCAGGCCCAGCCGTGTCGATGCGTGCGGTGCCGCTGTCGTCCTCCAGCAAGAACGGACAGGCCTGGCGCAGATCCAGCAAGCGCTGCCAGAGCGACGGCGACCCGCTGGAAAGTTCGTCAACCACGAGCTCGTAGACCACGCAGCGTCGGCCACTGAGGGGAGCCTCCAGCAGCTTGGCGTCCCGATGGATGCGCCCTATCACCCGTACGGGACCGTGCGCCTCGCTGATCCAGCTGCGCTGTCGTGTCGCGAGCGCTCGTTCGGTGCGTCTGGCGCGACGCTTGGCGCGGTTCCGCGGTGAGAAGTACCCGGTCGTGACCACTATCGCCATCATCCCGAAGGCGATGAACAGGCCGACCTCCACAGGCGCGTTCTAGCAGGGCACCTGCGTCGCGACGACTCGACGTTGCGGCGGCGCAGGGGTGGGCGTAGCAAACGATCCTTAGATCGGCGGGGACCAGTCAGGGCTCGGTGCCGACACGGGTGGAGCTGATGGTCACGTCGTCCAAATAGATGGAGAGCGGAGTTGGAGTGATGACGTCGAGAGAGCCGCCGCCGACGTCCCATTGAATCCAGTCGGTCGGGGCGGTGACGACGTTCGAGACGTTCATGATCTGCACGCCGTCTTGCCAGGCGACGATCTGCCCGCTGGCGTCGGCGGCCTTCTTGAACAGCAGCTCGAAGTGGACCCATGTGGCGGGCGGGACAGCCATCGCGGGCTGGGCGACGACGGCGCTTGCGGCGCCGGTCTGGTACAGGCGCGGGACAAGCGATCCGTCGGCTTCCGGCTGCAGGTCGAAGTCCCAGATCGCGATGGCATTGGGATCGTCGGCAGCCTGGTGATAGCCGAAGTGGAGGAGGCTCAGGAACGATCGCACCTGAAGCGACGCGGGGATGCGGAACCACGCGCCGTAGTACGCCTGCGCAGGGCTCGGCTGCTCGCGGTAGAGGTAGCTGAACGTCGCCGTCGCCGAGGCTGGCGAGAACACCACCAGCCCGCTGTATTGCCCACGATGGGCCTGGTCCTGGGTCGCGACCGGATCCGGCGCCTGACCGTCCGTGTAGACACCGCCGTGGCCGTCGGCCAACCACTCGGATAGATCACCCGGCTCGAAGGTCGCCTGCCAGAGAATGCCCGCACGGCCCCCGTCTCCGAGGCTGCCGAGATACACGTGGCGGCCGCACGCGCCGGCGAACATGACGGTGACCAAAAGCGCTGCGCGGAACGGGAGCCGGGTCGACAAGGTTCGACCAGGATACTGCTTCCAGCGCGGCGCAGGTGTTCTCGGCGAAGGCGCGCACGTTCTGGCCGAGGTCGACGTGGATGACCAGCCAGACGTTGACGTTGGGGTCGCTAACGTTCATCGCGTCGCGCTCGTTCGTTAGTCATGTTGCCCAAACAAGGTTGGTCTTGTTCGAGATCGTTAGGACTGCACAACGCGCCTTGAAAAAATGCGCGGGCGGTCTTCCCAGTTGAGCTGGTATCGGGCCGCCGCGGCATCTATAGGCAAAACGTCGCGGATGCGGCGTCTCAGAACAACGTTGTAGAAAAGTTCCGAAGGGTTCGCCGTCAACGGGAACTCACACGTGCGAGACGCCTCGGTTAGATGTCAACCGAGTTTGGAGGCGTCGCTGTGCCTCCAGCAGAAGGACAGGATGCCATGCCTATGATCTACGCCATTCGCAACGGTCTTTTGGTCGTGCTGGTCACCTCCCTGGCCGCTTGTAGCGGTAAGGTTGGCGAAACGCATTCCGGTGGCGCAGGGGCCACCGGCACCGCCGGCACCGCGGGCCCCGCTGGATCGGCCGGCAGCACGGGCGGCGCCGACCCGACCGGCACGGGCGGCGGTATCGTGGTTCCCCCGACGTCGAACTGCGCTCCGGGCATACCGGCGTCGAGTCAGATTCCGCGGCTGACGAAGGTCCAGTACGCGACCGTGATCAACAGTCTGTTCGGCATCACTCCCGGGGCCGACGTCATGACTCTGATCGGCGCCGACTCTGACGGCAGCCTCACCGATGTCACCTGGAACGGGTACCTGAGCGCCGCCGGGTTGATTGCCACCCAGGTCATGGGCAACGCCACCGCAAAGGCGAAGTTCATCACCTGCGACGCGTCCCAGGCGACCTGTCTCAGCGACACCATCAAGGCGTTCGGTCGCAAGGTGTTCCGGCGTCCGCTGACCGACACTGAGGTCACGAGCTTCATGCGGTTCAACAGCCTGACCCAGACGCATACGTCCGCGGACGTCGCCGGGGCGATCCTCGAGGCCTTCCTCGCGTCGCCGACCTTCATCATGGCGCCTCAGCTCGCGACGGATAGCCCGCAAGGTTCGTCGTTCAAGCTGAACGACTTCGAAGTCGCGACGAAACTCTCCCTTCTCCTCTGGAACGATCTGCCGGACGCGACGCTCAGCAGTGCCGCAGACAACAAACAGCTTGGTTCGCCGGACCAGGTCGGGCAGCAGGCGATGCGCCTGCTCGCCGATCCCAAAGCGACGGGCGTCGCGACTTCCTTCCACCAGCGTTATGCCGACATCTCGACGGGCTCGCACT
Organism: Polyangia bacterium; assembly: GCA_035607075.1. GTDB lineage: Bacteria > Myxococcota_A > Polyangia > Fen-1088 > Fen-1088 > JADGRB01. The sequence continues at coordinate 6,291 of DATMZL010001348.1, read as the reverse complement.
GGGTCAACAACAACACCCACGACACCACCAAGTACCCGAGCTTCCAGCCCGGGACCTACAACACCGCGATGCAGGAGCTCGACTCGTTCTTCAGCGACGTCGTGATGAACGGGGGCAAGTTCAAGGATCTGTTCTTGAGCCCCACGGCCTTCGTCACGAAGGACACGGCGGGAATTTATGGGGTCACTTCTTCCAGCACGACGCCGGTGAAGATGGCCCTCGACGCCACCAAGCGTCCCGGGTTCCTCACCCGCATCGGCTTTCTCAGCACGTTCTCACACTACGATTCGACCAGCCCCATCCTCCGCGGAGCATTCATCACCGGGCGCGTCCTCAACGTCCCGACCGGCACGCCCGACCCGAACGCCGTGAAGGCGGGCATCCCCACCGGGAACTACATGACCCAGCGAGAAGCCATCGAGGCCCTCACGGGCGTCGCGCCGTGCAGCAGCTGCCACGCCCTCAAGGTCAATCCTCCCGGTTTCGTGCTCGAGCACTACGACGCTGTCGGTGGCTGGCAGGACAAGGATCCGCTCGGTGGCCCCATCAACTCGACGGCCGACATCAGCTTCGACGGAACCACCAAGCAGACGATGTCGACGGCCGTCGAGCTCATGACCGGAATCGCGGGCTCGCCGAACGCCCAGCGCTTCTACGCCGGGGCGTGGGTCAACTTTGCGGCGAACAGGCCCTCGACGTTGAACGACGGGTGCGTCGTCGATCAACTGACCACCAGCCTCGGCGACCCCAACTACTCGATCGCCAGCATGATGGCTGACTTCACGAAATCGGACTCCTTCCGCCTGCGGACCGCCGGGAACTGAAGGGACATCAGACCATGAAAATATTCAATCGTAGAACGATGCTCCGAGGCCTCGGTGGTGCGGCCGTCGCCGCGCCCTTCCTTCCGTCAGTCCTCGAGCGCGAGGCGAAGGCCCAGGGGATGGCAGCGGCGACCCCGCAGCGCCTGATCGTCTTTTACACGCACTACGGCTGCTTGACCGACCGCTGGTTCCCGAAGCTGTCGCACGGTCCGCTGGCCACGGCCGACTACATGGCCATGGACACGCTGCAGCCGATGGCGCCTTACGCGAAGAAGCTGCTCATGGTTCGGGGCATCCGGACCATGAACGAGTGGAGCAACGAGGGCACGTATGGCCAGAAGAACGATCCACACACGCAGGTCAACGGGTCGTTCTTCACCTGCCAGCCTGTGACCCCGAACGCCGACAGCGGCTTCGACACGTCCGATCCGTCGGGCGTCAGCCCGAAGCAGGCGGCCAAGCCGACCGGTCCGTCGCTGGATCACGTCTGCGCGCAGCAGGTGAACAAGAACGGCGCGGCGCCGCTTTTCATCGAGATCAACGGCGCGAGCGGCAACTCCACGAACACCATGCACATCATCTCGTGGTCCAAGGCCCAGGAGATCTTCCCGGGTGTGAGCTCGCCGATGGCGCTCTACAACAACCTCACGGGGCTGTTCGGTTCGGGGAGCGTGAACCCGGACACCTACGCGGTGGCGAAGGGCAAGAGCATCATCGATTGCGTCCGCGACGACCTGAACCGCTACAAGGCTCAGAAGATGAGCGGCGCCGATCAGCAGAGGATCAGCGACTGGACGGAGCTGCTGCACTACGCGGTGGGGACCCCCGGCTCGAACGGCGGGATGTGCACGATGGCCACCGCCGTTGACCCGATGGGGCTCAACCTGACGAGCAGCCGTCTCACGACGGCGTCGAAGCTCGGCACCAGCATCGACATCGACACGGCCGCGAAGACCTTCATGGATCTCGCGCTGCTGACGGCGCTCTGCGACAACAACCGCGTCATCTTCGTCAAGATGCCCGGGAACTTCGTCTACAAGAACCTGGGTCTGACGTTGGAGTCGCACTCGGTGTCCCACCGGACCGGCAACGCCAACCAGGGCGGCGCGTGCGTCAGCAACGCGCTCGAGATGGTTCACACCATCGACAAGTACTACGCGCAGCTGTTCGCGTACTTCGTCGGCAGGCTCGACTCCGTCAGCGAAGGAACCGGAAAGACGGTGCTCGATAACACCGCCACCGTCTGGTTCCAGGAGATGTCGGACGGCAACAGCCACAACCTCAACAACCTGCCGATTCTCCAGGCCGGGAGCGCAGGCGGCTACTTCAAGCAGGGGTGGGCCATCAACGTCGAGAAGGGAGCGACCGACATGAGCCAGGGTAACAGCGACTCTGACTGTATGGGCGGGCAGTCGCCGACGAACAAACTCGATTCGCTGGGGACGCCTCCGGCCACTGCCACGATGCCGATCAACAAGTATTTCTGTAACCTCATGAACGCGATCGGCGTGAAGGCTGGGGCCGACGGATTCCCGGCTGTGGGCGGCACGAATCCTGTGTCGAAGTACGGCAAGTACGATGACACGAAGCTGTTCTCGGACGGCGGGACCAAGCCGGTGACGATCGCGAATCCCGGCGAGTACACGGAGCTTCGCGCATAGCGCCGCCAGTGCGAACGTTTGCCCTCCTCGTTGTGCTTGGCGGCGTTGGCGCCTGCGCGGCTGGCCTCGACTCGAACCCAGCGACTGCTGACGGCGCGTTGTGCAGTTCTACCGCGACCGATGGGAGCGCGGGCTCCGCGACCTGGTCCGATGTGAAGACTGTCGTGGGCTTTTATTGCGGCGGAACGACTTGCCACAACAGTGGCCAGAAGCCGAACTTGTTCCCCGACAACGACGCGACGCTCTACACGACGTTGACGACATACAAGGTCACCAAGTGTGGAGGGCGCGTCCTGGTCAAGCCGTGCGCGCCGGACGACAGCGCTTTCTTCCGCGCGCAGAGCGATCCGACAACGTGCGAGATGCTTCCGCAGATGCCCTTCGGCTGCGGCACAGGGAGCTGCACGCAGCCGGACGACCTCGAGATCGTTCGCCAGTGGATCGCCGCGGGCGCTCCCAAGAGCTGAGATGCGGCTGCTGTTGCCGTTGCTCGTGGCCTTGGAGGTCGTGTCGATCCAGGCGTGCGCCAAGACGAAGGCGGGAAGCCCGCGGGCCGATCCGAAGTACCTCGCGGCGAGCCAATCGCTGGAACGATTGAAGGCCGACGCCCGGAAGCTACAGGCCACGACCGCCGCCATCCACAAGCGGCTCGAGCAGGTCGAGGTCACGGCCGATGACTTGCCGGGCCTGGCCGCCTTTCGCTCCGACCTGTTCGCGACCGAGGAGATCCTGGGCGGGGTGGGTGGCACGATCGAGTTCCTCGAGAGAGAGCTGGCGGCGGCTTTTGCGGGCGGGGACGGGCAACAGATCGAGAAGATCACGCGGACCATCGCGAGCTCGGCCGACGAGATGAAGAAGTTCGAGAAATCCGTGATCGATCTGTCTCACGGGCTCATCCCGTTCGAACGCACCGTCGCCCAGTTTCGGGCCCTGGCCGCCGCGGGCGTATTCTTCACGCGCGTCCTGCCGACGGGCTTCGAGGTCAGAGCCGCGAACGGTGGTATCGAACAGCGGCTCCTCGAGGTTGTCACGGACAGAAGGAAGGCCCCCCGGGCGTCTTCCCGGACACCGTGGCTGGACTTCGATCGCGTCTGGTTCGCGGGCGACGGCACTGGCCTCGATGTCGGCCCGTCCAGTGAGCAATTCGAAAACGTCGCAGCGATCCTCAAGGCGTACCCCACCGTGAAGCTCGAAATTGCGGGCTACACCGACGCCGCTGGCCCCGCGGCCACGGGACTGGCGCCCGCGCGCGCGGCGGCAGCAAAGAATCATTTCGTCTCCCTGGGTGTCGCCGAGCCGCGCCTGAAGGCCGCAGCCAGTGGCAGGCCTCAACCGCGCTGCCCCGCGAAAGATGCGGAGTGCCGCAAGAAGCAACCGCGGATAGCCGCGCGCGTCGCCGCTCTCTAAGGGGCGTCGCAAACCAGGTTATCGTCGGCGCATCTCACCCGACATGGATCCTTAATCCTCGTCGGTCGCGATCAGGATGGACACCACCTGTTCGCGCTTGTCGACGATGAAGTACGTCGTGTCGAACACGGGCATCAGGAACCACGGCGACCATGCGCTCCCGCTCCGGTAAACGTCGACATCCAGAAAGCGATCTCCGAACAGCGCGTCGCAGACGCGCGAGGCCAGGCGCTTCGCGTCGCCGGGACGACCTTCGAAATCGAGATACGCGCCCCCCATCACGATGGCGCGCGCGAGCTCGCCATCCAACGTGAACGAGCTCCGCGATTCGACGGCGAAGGATTCATTGAACGTCGCGTCCCGCGTCGGCTCCGGGAGCGCGTGGGTCACCGAAGGGTGCATGAGAAACCGTGAGAAGAAGGAGATCTCGCCCAGGCGGTTGCGGCTTGCGAACCAGTCGAGATCGCGGCCGCCCTCGACCTTGAATCTTGCCAGGAACGCTCCGCCGCACGCGTACATGCGGCGGAGCTCGGCGAGGAGCTCCTCGACGGCAGGCAGGCTCTCGTCGATCGGCCGGACCTCGATCGATCGCCAGAGCTGCTCCACCGCCGCTTCGCCCGGCCGCTCCTGGTCCTGGTCGACCTCCAGCCAGCTCATTGCGACGGCGCGTCGGTGGCTGCGTCGCGCGGTTCGCAGGCGGCACTGACGACGGTCCACCCGGCGGAGACCAGAGCAGACCCAAATTGGCAGTCCGCATAGGTCTGCCGGTTCGCCAGCGTCAGGGTCGTGGTGACCTTCGCGTCGAGTACATTCGTCTGGCAGGGCTTGTCACAGAGGAAGGGCGCGACGACGTCCGGCGACGTTACCTTCTGGACGAAGGTGGCCAGCACGTCTGCTGGTGCCTGCCCGTTGCAGTGCCCGTATTCCGTGGTCGAAACGGCTCCGTTCTTGTCGATGGAATAGGACACGACGCCGCCCGGCGGCCCGCCGATCAGGTAGATCTCGCTGTAGGCGAAACCGCCGAATTCGAACGGCCCGGGATCGACGAATCCGTTCCTCAAGTCGCAGAGGTTCCCACCGCGGCCGCCGGTTCCTGCAGCGCTGCCCCCGGTGCCCGCGCCGCCGGAGCCCGCGTTGCCGACGGTGCCTCCGCCACCCGTGATGCCGGCGGCGCCCGTACCAGCGGTTCCGCCGCTGCCGGCTACGCCGGTCGCCATCGAAGGCTTCGTGCCGGCGCCACACGAGAGGGCAAACGCGACCGCCAACAACGCAGCGCTGGTCGATTTCATGGAGTCAGCTACCGACGGCACGCGCACCAATCTACCGCGACATCGACGTCAGAGCGCGTCCGACGGGCGCGGCACCTCACGCAGTCGCGGGTCGCGCCGGCAGGTGGCGGTCGGGCGCGTACGCCTCGAAGAAAGGGCGCCCATCATCAGTCCGAGTTCTTTGCTTCGGCGTCCGAAGCTCAGTGCGGAAGCGACTCGCGCAGCCGGGTGAGGCGTGCGGTGGCCTCACGATCGCCTCGGTGGTGCTCCAGAGCTTGCTCCAGGGCGGGAATCGCCTCGACGCCGTAGATGTCGCGGATGGCCCGCGCGGCGCTGGGACCAGCTACCGGATGGGCGGCAGCTTTGAGCAGATCTGCGAGCATCTTCGGGTCGCCGCGACAGGTTGAATCGATCTGGTAGGCGCGGAGGTACCGTTCGACCGAGTCCTTGAACCAATCGACCTGTGCGTAGGCCGCGCCGAGCAGGAGCCACGGACGCGGGTCGTCGGGATTCTTGCGCGCGAACTCGTACACAGGGACAAGCGCCCGCTGGGACAGGTGCGCGCCGCGCTTGATCCGGTCCCGGATCGGTCGGAGAGGCCGAGGCACAGGCGCTCGCCACGGATCGCGCGCACCGACCGCGGCCTTCGCATCGTGATCCGGTTGCGCCGGTCGCTCCGGCGGCTCCGGGTCCATCGGCGCTTGCACCTTCACCGGCGGCGGCGTCGGCGGTTCCGGCTCCGGCGACGGCAGCGACGGCTTGGGCGGCTGTGCCGCTGGCACCTCAGTCGTCTTCGCCTGTTTCGCGCGTTCGTGCCGCCGATATTCCACCGCGGCTGCGATCCCCACCGCGACGGTGACCAGGAGCATGACGCGCGGCCAGAAACGCGAGCGCGACGGCGCTGCGCTGCGCGGGCGAGGCGTCGGTTTCCGTCGTGCTTCAGCGCGCACGACGCTGACGACCGCAGCGGGCAGCCGAGCAACGACGTCCTCCAGCGCCACCGCCATCTCATACGCGTCCTTGAACCGCTCCCCCGGCTTCTTCGCCATCGCCTGCTCGACCACCGCCTGAAACGACGAGGCGTGCGCAAGCCGGGGCCGCACCTGCTCCAGCGATGGAACAGGTGCCGTG
>DATMZL010000613.1:0-2167 GCA_035607075.1 Polyangia bacterium | reverse complement strand
GGCGGGGACCTGGTACCACGTGGTCGGTGAGTACACGACGCTCAGCCAGCCGTCGGGCTGTCAGAACGCGAGCCAGTATCCAGGGGTCGTCAACATCTGGCTCAACGGCGTGCCGTGGAACCAGTCGAGCCATGGCCAGACCGGCTGCTTCAGCCAGTACAACGTCGTGCCGACCGCCAACAGCAGCCCGGTCAACGTGGGAACGATGGCGATGGACGCGTTCTTCCAGGGCGCGATCGGCAAGGTCGCCATCTACGACAAGCTGCTGTCGCAGGCGCAGATCACCAGCCACTACATGCTGATGACGGGCAAGGCACCCACCGGCAGCTGCGCCTCCGACTGCAGCTTCTAGAACCTTCCTTCGATCGCGGTCATCGCCACGCCGGGCGCGGCGCCAAAGGAGACACGGAGGGCGGTAGGCGTCGTCTCGCGTCTGGGCGCGCCGCCGCGCCGGCCGAAGTAATAGAGCGCGACGCCGCCGCCGACCAGCACCGCGCCGCTGATGCCGAGGATCGTGGCCAAGTCTCCACGCGAGACGGCCTCGCTCCTTTTTTGTCGCCCCAAGGGACCGCACACGTCCCCCGTGCAGTCGACGCTGGATTCATCCTTCGCGTTCAGCGCCGCCGCCAGCGCCCATCCGCCGGCCGCCAGCAGCAGGACGCCGGCTCCCGCCGTGCCGATGCCGACCCGGCGTCGCGTCGTGGGCGACATCAACGGTGCCTGCTCGGCTTCGCGCGGTAGCGCCACGGCCGGTGGTGGCGGCACGATCGCCGTCGCGAGCGCGGGAATCTCGATCGTGCGGGCATCGGACTCGGCGCCAATCGCCAGCGTCACGTTGAACGGCTCCCGTCCGGTGGCCGTCGCCCGCACGATGTGCTCGCCGCCGTCGACCGGGATGGCCGTGGACCACGCGCCGCGCCCGACCTCGTGACCGTTTCGTTCGATGCGCAGACCCGCGACCTGTACCGCCGGCGAAACCACGATCGTCAGACGCGACAGCCGGGGCTCGAGGGCCCCGACATGGGTGGTGGCCTCGGCTTCGCGATCGGGCCGCCCATCGCGGCGCGCGATGTACGCCGCCTCCCTGAACTCGCTCCACGAGCTTGCCAGGCGTCCCTCGCGCTCATGACACAGGGCCAGATTCAAGAGCGTCCCGCCGCTGGGATCGAGGCGCTGGCTCTCGCCCAGCTTCTGGCAGGCTTCGGGAATTTTTCCCTCCAGCAAGAGTGCACGTCCCTGCTGGAACAGCAAGCTCGCCAGCCCTTTGTCCTCGGCGCTCGACTCGGCACGCGCGGCGCTGGCCGGCACGAACAGCAGAAAAGCCAGGCACGCACGCCAGGCGATCCCGCGAACCGACCTCGACATGCCGCAATTGTCACTGCACTTGGGCACGTTGCAACTCTCGCATCGTGGCCCAGCGACGATCGAACCCACGCGCGGGCTAAGGTGACGGCCCGCTCGACCAGGCGGCGCCGTCCCATTGAACGAAGGTTCCGTCGCCGACCGCCCAGGCGCGGTCGCGGCTGGTTCCCCAAACCCGATTGAGGTTGCCGGTGGTTCCACTTGGAGACAGGCGCCAGATCGTCCCATCCCAGTGCATGATCGTTCCGCCGCTGCCGACCGCCCAGACGTCGTCGGCGCCGCTGCCCCAGACCGAGTTCAGGATCACCACGTACGGGTAGGACGGGTTCATCGGGTCCGCGACGCGCTGCCAGGAAGAGCCGTTCCAGCGAAGAATGGTTTGGCCGACCGCCCAGACGTCGTTCCGGCCGCTGCCCCACACGCCGTAGAGCGACTGATATTGGTCGTACGCGACCTCGGACCATTCGGCGCCGTTCCAGTGCAGGATGGGACCGTCATCGCTGACCGCCCAGACGTCGTTGGCCGCCGAGCCCCAGATGCCGTCGACGACTGGGAAGATCGGGGCAGGGGCGATCGACCAGATGGCGCCGTCCCAGTGGAGAATCGCGCCGATCCCGACGGCCCAGACGTCGTTCGGCGCGCTGCCCCACACGCTCGTGAGCCGTTTCGTCGTTGGGCTCGAGACGGGAGCCAACGTACGCCCGTCCCAGTGCACGAGGGCGCCCCAGTCGCCGACGGCCCAGACGTCGTTCCAGCCGCTCCCCCATACTCCCGCCAGCGCCCGGGCTTCGGCGTCCGGGTTGAC